>NZ_CP060825.1:1285000-1462500 GCF_014489615.1 Streptomyces genisteinicus | reverse complement strand
GTTGATATTCCGGTACCCGCTTTGAAACGCCCAATATCGAGCCCATTAATGCTAAGGCCGTGAAGCCGCCGGCTGAGTCTTCGGACGAGGTCGGAGTGGTGGAGCCGCTGACCCAAGGTGGTAGTAGGTAAGCGATGGGGTGACGCAGGAAGGTAGTCCAGCCCGGGCGGTGGTTGTCCCGGGGTAAGGGTGTAGGCCGTGTGATAGGCAAATCCGTCACACATTAAGGCTGAGACCTGATGCCGAGCCGATTGTGGTGAAGTGGATGATCCTATGCTGTCGAGAAAAGCCTCTAGCGAGTTTCATGGCGGCCCGTACCCTAAACCGACTCAGGTGGTCAGGTAGAGAATACCGAGGCGTTCGGGTGAACTATGGTTAAGGAACTCGGCAAAATGCCCCCGTAACTTCGGGAGAAGGGGGGCCATTCCTGGTGATGAGTTTTGCACTCTGAGCTGGGGGTGGCCGCAGAGACCAGCGAGAAGCGACTGTTTACTAAAAACACAGGTCCGTGCGAAGCCGTAAGGCGATGTATACGGACTGACGCCTGCCCGGTGCTGGAACGTTAAGGGGACCGGTTAGCTTGGATTCGTCCGGGCGAAGCTGAGAACTTAAGCGCCAGTAAACGGCGGTGGTAACTATAACCATCCTAAGGTAGCGAAATTCCTTGTCGGGTAAGTTCCGACCTGCACGAATGGCGTAACGACTTCTCGACTGTCTCAACCATAGGCCCGGTGAAATTGCACTACGAGTAAAGATGCTCGTTTCGCGCAGCAGGACGGAAAGACCCCGGGACCTTTACTACAGTTTGATATTGGTGTTCGGTTCGGCTTGTGTAGGATAGGTGGGAGACTTTGAAGCGGCCACGCCAGTGGTTGTGGAGTCGTCGTTGAAATACCACTCTGGTCGTGCTGGATGTCTAACCTGGGTCCGTGATCCGGATCAGGGACAGTGTCTGATGGGTAGTTTAACTGGGGCGGTTGCCTCCCAAAGGGTAACGGAGGCGCCCAAAGGTTCCCTCAGCCTGGTTGGCAATCAGGTGTTGAGTGTAAGTGCACAAGGGAGCTTGACTGTGAGACCGACGGGTCGAGCAGGGACGAAAGTCGGGACTAGTGATCCGGCGGTGGCTTGTGGAAGCGCCGTCGCTCAACGGATAAAAGGTACCCCGGGGATAACAGGCTGATCTTCCCCAAGAGTCCATATCGACGGGATGGTTTGGCACCTCGATGTCGGCTCGTCGCATCCTGGGGCTGGAGTCGGTCCCAAGGGTTGGGCTGTTCGCCCATTAAAGCGGTACGCGAGCTGGGTTTAGAACGTCGTGAGACAGTTCGGTCCCTATCCGCTGCGCGCGTAGGAGTCTTGAGAAGGGCTGTCCCTAGTACGAGAGGACCGGGACGGACGAACCTCTGGTGTGCCAGTTGTCCTGCCAAGGGCATGGCTGGTTGGCTACGTTCGGAAAGGATAACCGCTGAAAGCATCTAAGCGGGAAGCCTGCTTCGAGATGAGGACTCCCACCTCCTTGAGAGGGTAAGGCTCCCAGTAGACGACTGGGTTGATAGGCCGGATATGGAAGCCAGGTAACTGGTGGAGTTGACCGGTACTAATAGGCCGAGGGCTTGACCTCATTTGCTCGCGTCCACTGTGTGGTTCCCGGGTTGCGAACAGTCGCACCGGTTGAACCAGTTCCACTTTGCTAATTGAAGAGTGTGCTTGTTCGCTAAGTGCCGATGCCCCGTTTTGCGGGGCGGCCCGATAGAGTTTCGGTGGTCATAGCGTTAGGGAAACGCCCGGTTACATTCCGAACCCGGAAGCTAAGCCTTTCAGCGCCGATGGTACTGCAGGGGGGACCCTGTGGGAGAGTAGGACGCCGCCGAACAATCTTTCAAGGACCCTTGGTCCAGCGTTCACGCTGGACCAAGGGTCCTTTTTGTTTGTCCCATGCTTTGCCGTAGCGCGTCCGTTGGCCGGCTGCGCGAGAATGTCTGTGGTACCCGATGACAGGAGTCACGCCGATGTCCCCCAACTCTTCCGACGACCGTCCGGACCGCGAGCCGCGTCGTAGGGACGGTGGTGACAGGGGCGGATTCCGCGGCGGTCGTGACGACCGTGACCGTGGCCCCCGTCGTGACAACGAGCGTGGTGACCGCGGTGGTTACCGCGGCTCCCGTGACGATCGCGGTGGCCGTCCCGCCGGCGCGGGGTCCTACGGACGACGTGACGACCGCGACCGTGACCGTGGTCCGCGTCGTGATGACGACCGTGGTGGTTTCCGTGGCCCGCGTGATGACCGTGGTGGTCGTCCCGGTGGTGGGTTCGGCGGTCGTGATGACCGTGGCGGTCAGGGTGGCGGCGGGTTCCGTCGTGACGACCGTGGCGGTCAGGGTGGTGGTGGCTTCCGTCGTGACGACGACCGCGGTGGCCGTTTCCCCCGTGACGACCGTGACCGTGGTCCGCGTCGTGATGACGACCGTGGTGGTTTCCGTGGCCCGCGTGATGACCGTGGTGGTCGTCCCGGTGGTGGGTTCGGCGGTCGTGACGACCGTGGCGGTCAGGGTGGCGGCGGGTTCCGTCGTGACGACCGCGGTGCCGGTGGCGGCTACGGACGCCGTGACGACCGCGGGGGCCGTGGCGACGACCGCGGTGGCTTCCGCGGGGGACGTGACGACCGTGACCGTGGCCCGCGCCGTGACGACCGTGGCGGCCGTGGCGACGACCGCGGTGGCTTCCGTGGCGGACGGGACGACCGCGGTGACCGCGGTGGCTTCCGTGGCGGACCGCGCCGCGACGACCGCTCGGGTGGCGGCGGCTACGGACGCCGTGACGACCGCGAGCGCCCCGACCGCGAGCCGATCAAGCGTCTGCCCATCCCGGACGACGTCACGGGCGACGAGATCGACAAGGACGTGCGGCAGGAGCTCCAGAGCCTGCCGAAGGGCCTCGCCGAGGACGTCGCGCGCAACCTCGTCATGGTCGCCAACCTGATCGACGAGGACCCCGAGCAGGCCTACGCCTACTCCAGGGTCGCCCTGCGGCTCGCCTCCCGGGTCGCCGCGGTGCGCGAGGCCGCCGGCTTCGCCGCGTACGCCACGCAGAAGTACTCCGAGGCGCTGGCCGAGTTCCGTGCCGCGCGCCGGATGACCGGGACCGTGGAGCTGTGGCCCGTGATGGCCGACTGCGAGCGCGGGCTCGGACGTCCGGAGCGTGCGCTGGCCATGGCCGGCGAGCCCGAGGTGCAGAAGCTGGACAAGGCCGGCCAGGTCGAGATGCGGCTGGTGGCCGCCGGGGCCCGGCGCGACATGGGGCAGCTGGACGCGGCCATCGTGACCCTGCAGAGCCCCGAGCTCGCCTCCCACTCCGTACAGCCCTGGACCGCCAGGCTTCGCTACGCCTACGCCGACGCGCTGCTGGCCGCGGCCCGCGAGGACGAGGCGCGCGAGTGGTTCGCGAAGACGCTGGAGGCCGACAAGGACGGTGCCACCGACGCGTCCGACCGTCTCGCCGAGATGGACGGCGTCGAGTTCACCGACGCCATGGACGACAGCGACGAGGCCGACGAGCACGACCACCAGGACCTCGACGCCTCCGCGGACGACGCGGGTAAGGCCACAGCCGCAGGGACGGAGTCCGCCGCGGTGGACGTCGCCGACGAGACCGTGGCGGCCGACGTCACCGCTGACGACGACCAGGACGACCGACTCGACGCGGACGACGAGAACGTCGCCGGGACCGACGAGGCTCCGGCCAAGTCCGCGGAGTAGGACCGGATCCGGGTCCGCCGGCCAGGGCGGACCCGGGACATGTGTGAGGGCGGTACCCCGGCCGGGGTACCGCCCTCACACATGTCCCGGACCGTGTGCCTGCGGGCGACGGGAAGCCCCGTCAGCCGAGGGCGAGGCTGCGCAGCACCAGACCCGTGGCCGGCTTCGGACCGAACGAGGTCGACTTGCGGGGCATCATGACGCCGGCACGGGCGAGGTCGCGCACGACCTCCTCCCGCACCGGGTGCATCAGCACGGCCGTGCCGCCGCTGCGCTCGGCCTGGACGACGGCGGCCTCGGTGTCGTGGATGTAGGCGATGTGCTCCGGGCCGTCCGGCACGTTCCAGAGGTGGTCCAGGATCGTCGAGTGGAGCACCGTGGCGTCCAGCGACCGCCACGCGGCCGGCCGCTCCTGCGGGACGGTGTCGGCGATCAGCGCTGCGTCCGGCCGGTCCGCGAGGTGGAAGCGGCCGTCACCGGCGAGGACGAAGGCGTTGGACCCGTCCGCCGCGTCCGCGAGGGCGTCGAGCGCCTCCGGCAGGTCCGTGCCGAGGGTCCGCACCCGGAAGGAGCCGTCCAGCGCCGCGAGGGCCTCGGCGAGGGGCAGGCCGCGGACGAGCCGGTGGATGGCCCGGACCTGGAGAGGGTGGCGGAGGGTGTCGATCAGCAGGACGAGTCCGTGGTCCCAGGGGCCGGGGTCCGTGTGCTCGGAGCGCAGTCGCAGGTAGGTGGCCCACCGGTGGTGCCCGTCGGCGATCAGCGCCTGATGCCTGTTCAGATCGGCGCGGACCGCCTCGATCTCGGCCGGATCGGTGATCGCCCAGAGCCGGTGCCGGAAACCGTCCTCGGTGGTGGTGGCCAGCAGCGGGGCGCTCTCGGCGGCTCGTTCGACGGCGGTCGTCGCCGCGCCCGGGACGGTGTCGCCGCGGTAGGTGAGGAGCAGCGGTTCGAGGTTGGCGGCGGTGCTGCGCATCAGGTCGGCCCGGTCGGCGACGATGTCGGCCATGACGCCCTCGTGGGGGAGCACGATGCCCTCGGACGGCTCCGACAGGGCGAGCGCGCCGATGATGCCGCGTTGCAGCAGGTCGCCGCGGTGCTGCTCGTACACGTACAGCGCCGGTTCCGCGTCCGGGGCGAGAACGCCTTCGGCGAGCCACCGGCCGAGGGTGTCGGCCGCCTGGCGGTGCCGGGCCTGCGCGGTGTCGGCCTGCGGCAGGATCAGCCGGACGATGTTGTGCGGGTCCGCCGACTCCAGGTGGTGCAGTCCGTCGGGACGCACGACCACGTCGTACGGCGGCGAGGTCACGGCGGCGAGGCTGCCCACCCGCTCGGGGACGTAGCGCAGTCCGCGGAACGGGGTCAGGCGCAGGCCGCCATTGGCCGCGGGACCTTCGGTGTTCATCAGGGCATCGTATGCGCGCGCGGACGATGAGCGATGATCGGGGGAGTGGTGGACCGGACGGCGGACGAGGAGCGGACAGGGATGAACGAGCGGGTCAGGACCATGCCGCGGGGGAGCACGAGCCCGCCGGCCGAGGCGTACGACACGGCCCTCCTCGACCTGGACGGGGTCGTCTACGCGGGCGGGGAGGCCGTCGCGCACGCCGTGGAGTCGCTCGCCGGCGCCCGCGCGCGCGGGATGCACCTCGCCTATGTGACGAACAACGCGCTGCGCACGCCGCTGAGCGTGGCCGAGCACCTGACCGAACTCGGCGTCCCCGCCGTCGCCGAGGACGTCATCACCTCCGCGCAGGCCGTGGCGCGGCTGATCTCCGAGCAGTTGCCCGGGGGATCGCGGGTGCTGGTCGTCGGCGGCGAGGGCCTGCGGGTGGCGCTGCGCGAACGCGGTCTGGTGCCGGTCGAGTCGGCCGGGGACGACCCGGCCGCGGTGGTCCAGGGCTACGGCGGGCCCGACCTCCCCTGGGGCCGCTTCGCCGAGGCCTGCTACGCGATCGCGGCCGGTGTCCCGTGGTTCGCGTCGAACACGGACCTGACGATCCCGAGCGCCCGGGGGATCGCTCCGGGCAACGGCGCCGCGGTCGAGGTGGTCCGGATCGCGACCGGGGCCGAGCCGCAGGTCGCGGGGAAGCCGCTGCCGCCGATGCACCGGGAGACGATCCTGCGGACGGGAGCCGCGCGGCCCCTGGTCGTGGGGGACCGGCTGGACACGGACATCGAGGGCGCGTTCAACGGGGACGTCGACTCGATCCTCGTGCTCACCGGCGTGACCGACGCGGCCACGCTGCTGGCCGCCGCCCCGCGGCACCGCCCGGTGTACGTCGACGCGGACCTGCGGGGGCTGCTGGTGCCGCAGCCCGAAGTGGTGTCCTCGGACGGCGGGTTCGGCTGCGGTTCCTGGCGGGCCGCGGCACGGGGCGGGGAACTCGTCCTGGAGGGCGAGAGCGACGGGGCCCCCATGGACGGCCTGCGGGCGCTGTGCGGGGCGGCCTGGTCCCACGCGGGCGACGGGGTCTGCGACCTCGACGCGGCAAAGGCGCTGGCCAGGCTCGGGCTCTGAGCCCGGCGGGGCGGCGGACGGGCTCGCCGGGAGTCCCGCCGGGACGCCGCCGGGGTCCTTCCGGGGGTCCCGCCGGAAGGACCCCGGGGTTTCTCCGGGAGTCCCGCCGGGACGCCGCCAGGGTCCCTCCGGGAGTCCCGTCGGCGGCCCTCCGGACGTCCTGCCGGGCGGGAATCGGCACACCGGGCAGGTTAGGTTAACCTAACCGCGTGTTGGTCGACAGTCCCTCCAAACAGAGCGCGGAGCCGATATCCGCCGCCCCGGCATCCCCCAGGCGCCACGCCCTGCGTGCACTGGGCCTGCTGGTGGCCGTCGGCGTCCTGCTGCTGGTCTGCGTCGCGAGCATCGCGGTGGGTGCCAAACCGGTGCCGGTCTCCGAGGTGTGGGACGGGCTGTTCCACAACACCGGGACCGGCAACGACGTCGTCATCCGCGACCTGCGGGTGCCCCGCACGCTGCTCGGCCTGCTCGTCGGCGCGGCCCTCGGCCTCTCGGGAGCGGTGATGCAGGCGCTCACCCGCAACCCGCTGGCCGAGCCGGGACTCCTGGGCATCAACGCGGGCGCCGCGGCGGCCGTCGTCACCGGCATCAGCTTCTTCGGGGTCACCTCGCTCGCCGGATACGTCTGGTTCGCCTTCTTCGGCGCGGCGGCGGTCTCGGCGGCCGTGTACGTGCTCGGCGGCAGCCGCAGTGCCACCCCCGTCCGCCTGGCGCTCGCCGGCACGGCGGCGAGCGCCGCGCTCTACGGCTACATCAACGCCGTCCAGCTGCTCGACTCCGCCGCACTGGAGCGGCTGCGGTTCTGGACGGTCGGCTCGCTCTCCTCGGCGAGCATGGACACGATTCTCAAGGTCGCCCCCTTCATCGGCGCCGGGCTGCTCCTCGCGCTGCTGCTCGCACGGCCCCTGAACGCGATGGAGATGGGCGACGACACCGCCCGGGCGCTCGGCGCGCACCTGAACCGCACCCGCGTCCTCGCGATGGTCTCCGTCACCCTGCTGTGCGGAGCCGCGACCGCCGCCTGCGGACCGATCGTCTTCGTCGGCCTGATGATCCCGCACGTCGTGCGCTCGTTCACCGGCCCCGACATGCGCTGGATCCTCCCGTACTGCACGGTCCTCGCCCCGGTCCTGCTGCTCGGCGCGGACGTCATCGGCCGGATCGTCACCCGTCCCTCCGAACTCCAGGTCGGCATCGTGACCGCGGTCATCGGCGGACCGGTCTTCATCCAACTCGTACGCCGCAAGAGGATGGCCCAGCTGTGACGGCCCCGCACACCACCGCCGAGAAGGCCGCCGCGCCGGACGGGAAGGCGTCCACGGCGCCGCCGTCGCCGACCCGTGGCGTGAAAGCCGTCCGCACCCCCGGCGGGCTCTCCCTCCGGGTGGACCCGCGGGCCGCCCTCGTCTGCGCGCTGCTGGCCGTCGCCGGGCTCGCCGCCGCCGTCGTCCTCATCGGGACCGGGGACTTCCCCATGTCCTTCGGCGACGTCGTCTCGACGCTCTACGGCAACGGGACCGCGGCGCAGGAGTTCATCGTCCGCGACCTGCGGCTGCCACGGGCCCTGGTGGCCGTCCTCGTCGGCGCCTCGCTCGCGCTCAGCGGGGCGGTCTTCCAGTCCCTGTCCCGCAATCCGCTCGGCAGCCCCGACGTCATCGGCTTCGGGCACGGCTCCACCGTCGGCGCGCTCACCGTGATCGTACTCTTCGGCGGCGACACCCTCGCCGTGTCGGCCGGTGCCGTGCTCGGCGGCCTGCTGACCGGCGTCCTCGTCTACGCCCTCGCGTGGAAGCGCGGAGTGCAGGGCTTCCGGCTCGTCCTCGTCGGCATCGGCGTCGCCGCCGTCCTCGTCGCCGTCATCCACTTCCTGATCACCAAGGCCAACCTCGTCGACGCGACCCGGGCCACCCTGTGGATGACCGGCTCCCTCGACGGGCGCGACTGGGCCCAGGTCGGGCCGCTGGCGCTCATGTGCGCGGTGCTCGTGCCCGTGGTCCTCGCCCACGGCCGGCACCTGCGGATGCTGGAGATGGGCGACGACTCGGCCTACGCGCTGGGGGTGCCCGTCGAACGCACCCGCATCGTGCTCATGACCTGCGGCGTGCTGTTCATCGCGGTGGCCACGGCCGCCGCCGGGCCGATCGCCTTCGTCGCGCTCAGCGCCCCGCAGCTCGCGCGCAGGGTCACCCGGTCGCCCGGACCGAACCTGGTCGCCGCCGCGCTCATGGGCGCGGCGCTGCTCCTCGTCGCCGACCTGGTCGCCACCTCCGCGTTCCCCGACCGGCAGCTGCCCGTGGGCGTGGTGACCGGTGTGCTCGGCGGCTGCTACCTGCTCTGGCTGCTCGTCACCGAACGCCGGGCCGGCCGGATATGACCGCCCCCCAGCATCCCGACGCCCCGACCCCGTCACGGCACCCCAGGAGTACGACCAGCATGCAGCGCCTCACCGCACACGAGGTCACCCTCGCCTACGACCAGCGGGTCATTGCCGAGAACCTCTCGGTGGAGATACCCGACAACTCGTTCACGGTCATCGTCGGGCCGAACGCGTGCGGCAAGTCCACACTGCTGCGCGCCCTGTCGCGGATGCTCAAGCCGTCCGTCGGCCGGGTGCTGCTCGACGGGCAGTCGATCCACTCCCTGCCCGCCAAGAAGGTCGCCCGGACGCTCGGACTGCTGCCCCAGTCCTCGATCGCCCCGGACGGCATCACCGTGGCCGACCTCGTCGGCCGCGGCCGCTACCCCCACCAGGGGCTGCTGCGGCAGTGGTCGCCCGAGGACGAGCGGATCGTGCAGGAGTCGATGACCGCCACGGGCGTGGAGGCGCTGGGGGAGAGGTACGTCGACGAGCTGTCCGGCGGCCAGCGCCAGCGGGTGTGGATCGCGATGGCGCTCGCCCAGCAGACCCCGCTGCTGCTGCTGGACGAGCCCACGACCTTCCTCGACATCCAGCACCAGCTGGAGGTGCTCGACCTCTGCGCCGGCCTGCACGAGTCGCAGGGCCGGACGCTGGTCGCGGTGCTCCACGACCTCAACCAGGCCGCGCGGTACGCCACCCACCTGATCGCCCTGCGCGACGGCAGGGTCGTGGCCGAGGGCGCGCCGTCGGAGGTGGTGACGGCCGAACTCGTGGAGGAGGTCTTCGGGGTCCGCAGCCGGATCATCGAGGACCCGGAGTCGGGCACCCCCCTGGTCGTGCCGTTCGCCCGGGACCGGGCGAACGGCCCCGCCGCGCGGCGCGGCTGACCGCCCGGGGCCGCCGGGCGGCGGGAGGGGAGCGGCGGGAGGTCAGAGCAGGGCGCGGAGCCGCATCAGATCCCGGAAGCCGGCCTCCAGGCGGACGCGGCCCGACGCCCAGGCGCGGGCGAAGTTCAGGTCCCCTCCGACCATGGCCACCAGGTCGTCGCCGGTCATCGCCAGGCGGATCTCCGCCTTGTCGCGGGGCGGACCGTCGTAGGTGTCGGTCACGTCGATCCGGCCGTCGTGCAGCCGGCCGGCGAACGTCGTGTCCAGGTCGGTGACGTGACAGCTCAGCGAGCGGTCCAGTGCCGTCGCGGCGCGGACGTCGCCGTTCGCGCGTGCCAGATTGCCGGAGAGGGTGTCGAGTGCGCTGCGGCACTCCTGCGTGGTGGCCATCGTGACCGACGGTACCGCAGCGCTTCGCGGTAGCGTCTGGGCATGAGCGACGACGTGCAGCCGGGGGAGCCGGGGCAGCCGGGACGAGCGCAGGAGGCCGGGCCCGCGGCCGCGCCCGTGGCGGAGCCCTCGCCCGCGGCGCCCGCGCCGCTCGGCGTCGAACGGGTCCCCACCCACCACGCCGAGGTCGATGCGCTGCTGGAGCGGCTCGCCGACGTGGACCACCTCGCCGCCGACGGCCACACCGAGGTGTACGAGGATGTACACCGGGGCCTGCGGGACGCGCTGACCGCGCTCGACACCCGTCCGGGTCCGAGGCCCCCGCACCCGTCGCACGACCACAGGAGCTGAACCCACCGTGGCAGGAGTCGCCCGCCGCCGCCTCGACGCAGAGCTGGTACGCCGCAGACTGGCGCGTTCGCGGGAACACGCGGCCCAGCTGATCGCCGCGGGCCGTGTCACCGTCGGCGGCACCACCGCGACCAAGTCCGCCACCCAGGTGGAGACCAGCGCCGCGGTCGTCGTCGCCTCCGACGACAGCGACCCCGACTACGTCTCCCGCGGCGGTCACAAGCTCGCCGGCGCGCTGGCCGCCTTCGTCCCGCTGGGGCTGGAGGTGGCGGGCCGCCGGGCCCTGGACGCCGGGGCCTCCACCGGAGGCTTCACCGATGTCCTGCTGCGTGCCGGCGCCGCCCACGTGGTCGCGGTCGACGTCGGCTACGGTCAGCTCGCCTGGTCGCTGCAGAGCGATGAACGCGTCACGGTCAAGGACCGTACCAACGTGCGGGAGATGACGTTGGAGACGATCGACGGGGTGCCGGTGGACCTGGTGGTGGGCGATCTGTCGTTCATCCCGCTCGGCCTGGTGCTCCCGGCGATGGTGCGCTGCTCGGCCCCCGGCGCGGACCTCGTGCTGATGGTCAAGCCGCAGTTCGAGGTGGGCAAGGAACGTCTCGGCAGCGGCGGCGTCGTCCGCAGCCCCGAGCTGCGGGCCGACGCCGTGAAGGCCGTGGCGGGCCGGGCCGCAGGGCTCGGCCTGGGAGTACGGGGGGTCACCGCGAGCCCGCTGCCGGGCCCCTCGGGCAACGTCGAATACTTTCTGTGGCTCCGGGCGGATGCGCCCGGACTCGACCCCGCGGACGTCGACCGCGCAGTGGCGGAGGGACCTCGTTGACCGAGACAGCAGCAACCGAAGCGACCAGAGCGACGCCGGCGGCGCGCACGGTCTTCCTGCTCGCCCACACCGGACGCCCCGCGGCGATCCGCAGCGCCGAACTGGTCGTGCAGGGGCTGCTGCGCAACGGCCTGGGCGTGCGCGTGCTGGAGGCCGAGGCGGAGGACCTGCCGCTGCCCGCAGCCGTCGAGACCGTGCCCGACGCGGCGCCCGGGGTGCTCGACGGCTGCGAGCTGCTGATCGTGCTCGGCGGCGACGGGACGCTGCTGCGCGGCGCCGAGTTCTCCCGCGCCTCCGGCGTCCCCATGCTCGGCGTCAACCTGGGCCGGGTCGGCTTCCTCGCGGAGGCCGAGCGGGACGACCTCGACAAGGTCGTCGACCGGGTCGTCAGCCGCGCCTACGAGGTCGAGGAGCGGATGACCCTCGACGTCGTCGTGCACAGCAACGGCGACATCGTGCACCGCGACTGGGCGCTCAACGAGGCGGCCGTCCAGAAGGTGTCGCCCGAGCGCATCCTGGAGGTCGTGCTGGAGATCGACGGACGGCCGGTCACCGGCTTCGGATGCGACGGCATCGTCTGCGCCACCCCGACCGGTTCGACGGCCTACGCGTTCTCCGCCGGGGGGCCCGTGGTGTGGCCCGAGGTCGAGGCGCTGCTCATGGTGCCGATCAGCGCGCACGCCCTCTTCGCCAAGCCGCTGGTGACCTCGCCCACCTCCACGCTGGCCGTGGAGGTGCAGCCGCACACCCCGCACGGCGTGCTGTGGTGCGACGGCCGCCGGACGGTGGAGCTGCCGTCCGGCGCGCGGGTGGTGGTCAGGCGCGGCGCCGTGCCGGTCCGCCTGGCGCGGCTGCACCACGCGTCGTTCACGGACCGGCTGGTGGCCAAGTTCGCTCTGCCGGTGTCGGGTTGGCGGGGCGCGCCGCACTGAGAGCGCCACAGGTCCCCTCGGGAGAGTGAACGCGGGGCCGGGGTCCGTCGCGCCGC
Organism: Streptomyces genisteinicus; assembly: GCF_014489615.1. GTDB lineage: Bacteria > Actinomycetota > Actinomycetes > Streptomycetales > Streptomycetaceae > Streptomyces > Streptomyces genisteinicus. Next base: position 1,450,429 of record NZ_CP060825.1, on the reverse strand, counting down.
GGCCCCTCGACCTCGTAAGGTCGTGTCCGTGTTGGAGGAGATGCGGATACGGTCGCTCGGAGTCATCGACGACGCGGTCGTCGAGCTGTCGCCCGGGTTCACCGCGGTGACCGGCGAGACGGGCGCGGGCAAGACGATGGTCGTCACCAGCCTGGGGCTGCTGCTCGGCGGACGCGCCGACCCGGCCCTGGTGCGGATCGGCGCGAAGGCGGCGGTGGTGGAGGGCCGGGTCGGCGTGCCCGCCGGTTCGCCGGCCGCGCTGCGCGCCGAGGAGGCCGGGGCCGAGCTCGAGGACGGCACCCTGCTCGTCAGCCGGACCGTCTCGGCCGAGGGGCGCTCGCGCGCCCACCTCGGCGGGCGGTCCGTGCCCGTGGGTGTGCTCTCGGAGCTGGCGGACGAGCTCGTCGCCGTGCACGGGCAGACGGACCAGCAGGGCCTGCTGCGGCCCGCCCGCCAGCGCGAGGCGCTCGACCGCTACGCGGGCGCCGCGGTCTCGGACCCGCACACCGGGTACGCCGCCGCCTACCGGCGGCTGCGCGCGGTGTCGGCGGAGGTCGAGGAGCTGACGACCCGTGCCCGCGAACGGGCCCAGGAGGCCGATCTGCTGCGGTTCGGCCTCGACGAGATCGCGGCGGTCGAGCCGCGGCCGGGCGAGGACGTCGAACTGGCCGCCGAGGCCGAGCGGCTGGGCCACGCGGAAGCGCTGGCCTCCGCCGCCGCCGTCGCCCACACCGCGCTCGCCGGGAACCCGGAGGAGCTGGAGGCCGTCGACGCGGCCACCCTGGTCGCGGGGGCGGGGCGGGCGCTGGACGCCGTCCGCTCCCACGACCCGGCGCTCTCGGCGCTCGCCGAGAGGATGGGGGAGATCTCCATCCTGCTCGGCGACGTGGCGGGCGAACTCGCGGGCTACGCCGACGACCTGGACGCGGACCCGCTCCGGCTGGCCGCGGTCGAGGAGCGGCGGGCCGCGCTGACCGGACTGACCCGCAAGTACGGCGCGGACATCACGGCCGTCCTCGCCTGGGCCGAGGAGAGCGCCGCCCGGCTCACCGAGCTGGACGGCGACGACGAGCGCATCGGGGAGCTGACCGAGGAGCGGGACGCCCTGCGGGGCGAACTGGCCGCGCTGGCGCAGACGCTGACCGACGCCCGCAGCGAGGCGGCCGCCCGGTTCGCGGACGCCGTGACCGAGGAGCTCGCCTCCCTCGCCATGCCGCACGCCAGGGTCTCGTTCTCGGTGCGCCAGACCGAGGACCCGGAGGGCGTCGAGGTCGGCGGCCGGACGGTGGCCTACGGGCCGCACGGCGTGGACGAGGTGGAACTCCTGCTCGCCCCGCACCCGGGCGCTCCGGCGCGGCCCATCGCCAAGGGCGCGTCGGGCGGTGAGCTCTCCCGGGTGATGCTCGCCGTCGAGGTGGTCTTCGCCGGCACGGACCCGGTTCCGACGTACCTCTTCGACGAGGTGGACGCGGGTGTCGGCGGCAGGGCCGCGGTCGAGATCGGCCGCAGGCTGGCGAAGCTGGCCAGGTCGGCGCAGGTCGTGGTGGTCACCCACCTGCCGCAGGTGGCGGCGTTCGCCGACCGCCAGCTGCTGGTGGAGAAGACCGACGACGGTTCGGTGACCCGCTCCGGGGTCACCGTGCTGGAGGGCGAGGACCGGGTGCGGGAGCTGTCCCGGATGCTGGCGGGCCAGGAGGACTCGGAGACGGCCCGGGCCCACGCGGAGGAACTGCTCGCCGCGGCGCGCGCCGACGCCTGAGGCTGCCCGGCGCACGGCCGGGTCCGGTGCTCCGGATTCACCTGAGTGGGTGATCCGTTGCCGCCGGGCCCGGCTCCGTCCACGGCGACGTCACCAGGACGGTGCCGCAACGCCCGTACGGACTGGCATCCTTGGCGGGTGACACAGCTGCGGACGGTCCATGTGCTGGGCGGCGGCAGCGCGGGCAGCAGCGCGCACGTCAGATCACTGGCCGCGGGGCTGGTGGCCCGCGGCGTGCGGGTGACCGTGTGCGCCCCCGCCGCACTCGACCGCGCCTACGACTACGTGGGGGCCGGCGCGCGCTTCGCGCCCGTCCCGCGCCGCGGCGACCCCCTGGCCGTGGCTGCCCTGCGCGCGGCGTGCGCCGGAGCCGACGTCGTCCACGCCCACGGACTGCACGCCGCCGTGCGGGCCTCCGTCGCCCTCAGCGGCCGCTCCGTCCCGCTCGTCGTCACCTGGCACACCCGCGCCGTCACGGACGACGGACGCGACCGGCTGCCGCGCCTGCTCGAACGGCGCGCGGCCCGCGCCGCCGCGGTGCTGCTCGCCACCTGCTCCGAACTCGTCGACCGGGCCCGCGCCCGGGGCGCACGCGACGCCCGCCTCGCCCCCGTCGCCGTCCCCCGCGCCCTCGCCCCGCCGGGCGGGAGGCCGGACAAGACCCGCGCCGAACTGGGCTCGACGGGACGCCCGTTGATCGTCGCCGTCGGCGGGCTCGACGCCCACCGCGGTTACGGCACCCTGCTCGACGCGGCCCGCCGCTGGCGCGCGCTGGACCCCGTGCCGCTGGTCGTCGTCGCCGGGGAGGGGCCGCTGCGCGCCGCGCTGCAGCGCCGCATCGGCGAGGAGGACCTGCCGGTGCTGCTGCTCGGCGGACGCGACGACGTCCCGGAACTGCTGGCCGCCGCGGACGTCGCGGTGCTGCCGAGCCGCTGGGAGGCACGTCCCTTCCTCGCCCAGGAGGCGCTGCGGCTCGGTGTCCCGCTGGTGGCGACGGCGGTGGGCGGCGTTCCCGAACTGGTCGGCACCGCCGCCGAACTGGTCCCCGGCGCGGACGCGGGAGCCCTCGCCGGCGCCGTCTCCCGGCTCCTGGCCGACCCGGCACGGCGCGAGGAGCTGTCCCGCGCGGGGCGCGCGCAGGCCGACGGCTGGCCGTCGGAGGACGACACCGTCGCCCAGGTGCTCAGCGTCTACGACGAACTGACGGGCTCGGGCCGGCTCCCGGCGGTCTGAGGCCCGCCCGGTCCCGGCACCTGGGCGTGGGCTCGTGCCCCCGGCACCCGGGCGCGGGCTCGTGCACCCGGCACCCGGGTGTGGGCTCGTGCCCCCGGCACCCGGGCGCGGGCCGGGCTCACGGGGTGTGGCGGCGGGCGCGCAGGGCCAGGCCCAGGGAGAGCACCGCCTCCGGGTCGTCCAGGTCGGTGCCGAGCAGCTCGCCGATGCGGGCCAGCCGGTTGTACAGCGTCTGCCGGTTCAGATGGAGCTCCCGCGCCGTCTCAGCCTTGCGGCCCGCGTGGGCCAGGTAGGTCTCCAGCGTCGGCAGCAGCAGCGGACGGGACACCGCGTCGTGCGCCAGCAGCGGTCCGACGGCGCGCTCGACGAAGGCGGCCAGGTCCGGGTGCTCGCGCAGCCGCCACAGCAGCAGCTCGATGTCGAGGCGCCGCGCGTCGTACCAGGGCAGGTCGCCCAGCCCCTGCGCCGCCACCGCGGTCTCCGCCGCGTGCCGCAGGCCCGCTCCCGCCGCCGCCCAGCCGCCCGCGGCCGCGACGACGACGACCGCCGGGGGCGCGCCCGCCCGCTCCAGCCCCGCCCGCTCGACGCCGGTGCGCAGCGCCGCCGCGACCCGGTCGGCGACGGCGGCCCGTTCGGACTCCGCGCGGAGCCCGACCAGCAGCGGAACCCGGCCCTCGACCGGGCGCACCCCGAGCAGCACCGGCACGCCCAGCGCCGCCAGCTCCTCGGAGACCGCCCGCACGAGCACGGCCCAGCCCCCGTTCCCCGTCAGTTCCGGGGCGAGCCGCATCACCACCGGGAGCAGCGGCCCGTCGCCCTGCCGGAAGCCGAGGACGCGGGCCTGGGCCGGCGCGGACTCGGGCGCGATGCGTCCTTCGGCGAGGTCGGTGAGGAAGTCGCCCCGTCCCCGTGCCGCCAGCTCCTCCTCCTGACGGGCCTGCATGAGGACCACCGCCAGGGAGCCCGCGGCGCGTTCGGCGGCCATGCGGTGCACCGGTGACAGCGGGGCGGACACGGCGAGGAGCACCAGCCGGGCCCGCACCGCGGCCGTGCCACCGCCGCCGCCGGGCACGTCCACCACGACCGCGTTCCGGGGCGTGTCCTGCTGCCGGCCGCCGCGCAGCCCCTCCCACACCTGGAGCGGGTCGGCGGGGGACCGCCCGCCCTCCGCCGCGTACAGCAGCTGGCCGTCCGGGGTCTCCAGGAAGACCGGGTTCGCGGTGAAGTCCGACAGGACGCGCAGCACCTGGGGCACCCCGCCGCCGCCCAGCAGGGCCGCCGTGCACCGCCGGTGCACCTCCTCGGCCTGGCGCAGCAGGGCGTAGTGGTGGTTGACGATCTCGGTGTGGATCTCTTCCGTCACGGAGACGAAGGGCACCTCCCGGTGCAGCTGGACGAGCGGCAGACCGGACGCCCGCGCGGTCTCCACCAGCGCGTCCGGCAGCCGGTCGAACCGGGGGCCGAGTTCCACCACCAGCGCGGCGATGCCGCGTTCGGCGAGCTGCCGCACGAAGGCGCGCTGCTCGCCGGGGCGGGTGCCGAGCCCGAGGCCGGTGGTCAGCAGCAGTTCGCCGCCCTTGAGGAGCGAGGCGATGTTCGGCACCTCGCCCGCGTGGACCCAGCGCACCGTGCGCCGGAGCCGGTCGCCTCCCGCCACGACCTCGGGCAGGCCGCTGCGCAGCACCGGAAGTTCGAGGGCCCGCTGCACGGTGATCCCGCCCTGGTCGTCCATGGAGCGGGACGCTACCGGTGTCCCGTTTCCCACGCATCGTCCGGGGCGCACGGCACGGCGCCCCGGACGATGCGTGCCGTGCGCCCCGGACGTCCCGGTCCGGCGGATCCGCCGGACCGGGCCCGCGCTCAGCCCCCGTACGCCCCGGACGCCGTCAGGCGCAGCGCGGTGTCGATCAGGGGGACGTGGCTGAAGGCCTGCGGGAAGTTGCCCACCTGCCGCTGGAGCCTCGGGTCCCACTCCTCGGCGAGCAGACCGAGGTCGTTGCGGAGCGCCAGCAGCTTCTCGAAGAGCCGGCGGGCCTCGTCGACCCGGCCGATCATGGCGAGGTCGTCCGCCATCCAGAACGAACACGCGAGGAACGCGCCCTCGTCGCCGGGCAGGCCGTCGACGCCCTCGTCCGAGCCCTCGGTCGGGTAGCGGAGGATGAAGCCGTCCTCGGTGGACAGTTCGCGCTGGATGGCCTCGATGGTGCCGATCACGCGCTTGTCGTCCGGCGGCAGGAAGCCCATCTGCGGGATGAGCAGCAGCGAGGCGTCCAGCTCCTTGGAGCCGTAGGACTGGGTGAAGGTGTTCCGCTCCCGGTCGTAGCCCTTCTCGCAGACGTCCCGGTGGATGTCGTCGCGCAGCTCGCGCCACCGCTCCAGCGGGCCGTCCGCGTCGCCGGACTCGATCAGCTTGATGGTCCGGTCGACCGCCACCCACGCCATGACCTTGGAGTGCACGAAGTGCCGGCGCGGGCCGCGGACCTCCCAGATCCCCTCGTCGGGCTGGTCCCAGTGCTTCTCCAGGTACTGGATCAGCTTCAGCTGGAGCAGGGAGGCGTAGTCGTTGCGGTTGAGGCCGGTCATGTGGGCCAGGTGGAGGGCCTCGGTGACCTCGCCGTAGACGTCGAGCTGGAGCTGGTGCGCCGCGCCGTTGCCGACGCGCACGGGACGGGAGTTCTCGTAGCCGGGCAGCCAGTCCAACTCGGCCTCGCCGAGCTCGCGTTCACCCGCGATGCCGTACATGATCTGAAGGTTCTCGGGGTCGCCGGCGACCGCGCGCAGCAGCCACTCGCGCCAGGCGCGGGCCTCCTCGCGGTAGCCGGTGCGCAGCAGCGAGGAGAGGGTGATCGCGGCGTCCCGCAGCCAGGTGTAGCGGTAGTCCCAGTTCCGGACGCCGCCGATCTCCTCCGGCAGCGAGGTGGTGGGCGCGGCGACGATCCCGCCGGTGGGGGCGTAGGTCAGCGCCTTCAGCGTGATCAGCGAGCGGACGACGGCCTCCCGGTAGGGGCCGTGGTACGTGCAGTGGTCGACCCACTCGCTCCAGAACCCGGCCGTCGCCTCCAGCGACCCCTCCGGGTCGGGCAGCGCCGGCGGCTCCTTGTGGGACGGCTGCCAGCTGATGGTGAACGCGATCCGTTCGCCGGGGGAGACGGTGAAGTCGGAGTACGTCGTCAGGTCCTTGCCGTACGTCTCCGCCTCGGTGTCCAGCCAGACCGAGTCGGGCCCGGCGACGGCGACGGTACGGGTCTCCACCTTGTGCACCCACGGCACGACGCGGCCGTAGCTGAAACGCATGCGCAGTTCGGAGCGCATCGGCACCCGGCCGGTCACGCCTTCCACGATGCGGATCAGCTGGGGCGCGCCGTCACGCGGAGGCATGAAATCGGTCACTCTGATCGTGCCGCGTGCGGTGTCGTACTCGGATTCGAGGATCAGGGAGTCGCCCCGGTACCGCCTGCGGGTGGCCGACGGCGGCGCGGAGTCCGCGCCGCACGCCGGGCCCAGCCGCCAGAAACCGTGCTCCTCCGTGCCGAGGAGGCCGGCGAAGACGGCGTGCGAGTCGAAGCGGGGCAGGCACAGCCAGTCGACCGTGCCGTCCCGGCAGACCAGCGCGGCGGTCTGCATGTCCCCGATGAGTGCGTAATCCTCGATGCGCCCGGCCACGTGCATCTCCAGTCGAACGGCCACGTCCGCCCCGCGGGGCGCTTACGGAGTCAAGGGTCGTTGACGAGCCGCGGCGACCCAAACACCGAAGTGGCCAGAACGCCACTCGCACTGGTGTGGGGGGCGCCGAGAACCGGCCCTCGGCTGGGAATCCGCCGCTCGGCCGGCCCGGCTCGGCAGCGAGTGTCCGAGCAGGATACGACGCGCACGGGGGGTCCGCGCAGGTGTCCCGGCAACGTTCCTGCGCCGAACGGGTGAGCGGCAGGTGGAGCACGGTGAGCGGTCCCGCCGCCGCCCGCCCGCGGGGCGGCCGGCGGCGGCCCGCGGGCGTGGCGCGAGGTGTGGCCGGAAGCAGCCGTGCGCAGGCGCTGATACCCTGGTACCCCGTGGACCGGTGGCCGTCCCGATGCGGAACAGGCCCCGAAACCGCAGCGACGGCGCCCCCCGACCGGGATCCGGCAGCCGGTACGCACCCCACCAAGCGACCACGGGAGCCCCCTCTTGGCGATGCCGGCACGAGCCACATCCGCGACGACCAAGCACATCTTCGTCACCGGGGGTGTCGCCTCCTCCCTCGGCAAGGGCCTCACGGCCTCCAGCCTGGGCGCGCTGCTCAAGGCGAGGGGCCTGCGGGTCACCATGCAGAAGCTCGACCCGTACCTGAACGTGGACCCGGGCACCATGAACCCGTTCCAGCACGGTGAGGTGTTCGTCACCAACGACGGCGCCGAGACCGACCTGGACATCGGCCACTACGAGCGCTTCCTCGACGTCGACCTCGACGGCTCCGCGAACGTCACCACCGGGCAGGTGTACTCGCAGGTCATCGCCAAGGAGCGGCGCGGCGAGTACCTGGGCGACACCGTCCAGGTCATCCCGCACATCACCAACGAGATCAAGTCGCGCATCCGCCGGATGGCCACCGACGACGTCGACGTCGTGATCACCGAGGTCGGCGGCACGGTCGGCGACATCGAGTCCCTGCCGTTCCTGGAGACCGTCCGCCAGGTCCGCCACGAGGTCGGCCGCGACAACGTCTTCGTCGTGCACATCTCGCTGCTGCCGTACATCGGTCCGTCCGGCGAGCTGAAGACCAAGCCGACCCAGCACTCGGTCGCCGCGCTGCGCAACATCGGCATCCAGCCGGACGCGATCGTGCTGCGCGCCGACCGCGACGTGCCGACCGCGATCAAGCGCAAGATCTCGCTGATGTGCGACGTCGACGAGGCCGCGGTCGTCGCCGCCATCGACGCCAAGTCGATCTACGACATCCCGAAGGTGCTCCACACCGAGGGCCTCGACGCCTACGTCGTGCGCAAGCTCGACCTGCCGTTCCGCGACGTCGACTGGACGACGTGGGACGACCTGCTCGACCGGGTGCACAACCCCGACCACGAGGTCACCGTCGCGCTCGTCGGCAAGTACATCGACCTCCCCGACGCCTACCTGTCGGTGACCGAGGCCATGCGGGCCGGCGGCTTCGCCAACCGGGCCCGGGTCACGGTCAAGTGGGTCACCTCCGACGACTGCAGGACGCAGGCGGGCGCGGAGAAGCAGCTCGGCGACGTCGACGCCATCGTCATCCCCGGCGGCTTCGGCGAGCGCGGGGTGGACGGCAAGGTGGGCGCCATCCGCTACGCGCGCGAGCACAAGGTGCCGCTGCTCGGCCTGTGCCTCGGGCTCCAGTGCATCGTGATCGAGGCCGCGCGCTCCCTGGCCGGGATCACCGACGCCAACTCCACCGAGTTCGACGCCGCCACCGCCCACCCGGTCATCTCCACGATGGAGGAGCAACTGGCCTACGTGGAGGGCGCGGGCGACCTCGGCGGCACCATGCGCCTGGGCCTCTACCCCGCGAAGCTCGCCGAGGGCTCCATCGTGCGCGAGGTCTACGGCGACCAGCCGTACGTGGAGGAGCGCCACCGCCACCGCTACGAGGTCAACAACGCCTACCGCACCGAGCTGGAGAAGAAGGCGGGCATCCTGTTCTCGGGCACCTCGCCCGACAACAAGCTGGTGGAGTACGTCGAGTACCCGCGCGAGGTGCACCCCTACCTCGTCGCCACCCAGGCGCACCCGGAGCTGTGCTCCCGCCCGACCCGTCCCCACCCGCTCTTCGCCGGTCTGGTGAAGGCGGCCGTGGAGCGCCGGAAGGCGGCCGGCCCGGCCGAGTAGCGGCGGACGATACCGTTGACCGGGGTGCCCGCCCATGCGGCGGGCGCCCCGGTCCGTCGTCTGCACGTGCTGGAAGGACGCTTCGATGACCTTGAAGGACACGCCCGAGGAGTGGCAGGTCACCGCGACCACGACGCCGTTCCGCGGCAACAAGACGAGTGTCCGCACGGACAGCGTCGTCATGCCCGACGGGACGGTCGTCACACGCGACTACCAGGTGCACCCGGGATCGGTCGCGGTGCTCGCCCTGGACGGCGAGGGCCGCGTCCTCGTCCTGCGCCAGTACCGGCACCCGGTGCGCCACAAGCTGTGGGAGATCCCGGCCGGACTGCTGGACGTCCCCGGTGAGAACCCGCTCCACGCGGCGCAGCGCGAACTGTACGAGGAGGCGCACGTCAAGGCCGAGGACTGGCGGGTGCTCACCGACGTGTACACGACGCCGGGCGGCTGCGACGAGGCCGTGCGCGTCTTCCTCGCCCGCGACCTCTCCGAGGCGGAGGGCGCGCGCTACGAGGTCTCCGAGGAGGAGGCCGACATGGAGCTGGCGCGGGTGCCGCTGGGCGATCTCGTCCGGGGCGCGCTCGCCGGCGAACTCCACAACACCTGCCTGGTCGTCGGCGCCCTCTCCGCGGCGGCGGCCCTGGCGGGCGACGGGTTCGACGCGCTGCGGCCCGCCGACGCGCCCTGGCCGGCCCGTCCGTTCGAGGCCTGAGGCCCTGAGGCCCTGAGGCCATGAGGCCCTGCCGTCCGCGGCCCGCGCCCGAGGCCCTGCCGTCCGCGGCCCGCGCCCGCGGCCGTGCCGTCCGCGGCCCGGGCCCGAGGCCCTGCCGTCCGCGGCGCGGGCCCGCTGTCGGGCGGCCGTGCGACGCCCGACAGCGGGTCCGCTCCGGCCGCAGCCCTTCCCGGTCCTGCTTCCGTCCGGAGACGGGACGCCCCGCCTCCGGCGGGTGATGACGTCCTCTCAGTTCCCCCGATCCGACGATCAGTTGATCCGATCGGGGGACCGGGGGCTCCGCCCGCCCTGTGCCGCCGGGTTCGTCCCCATGCGTGAACTAGGCTCGCAACGCCCGTGCGGAGCCCCGTCGGGCTCGGCTCGTGCGCGGACGGACTGGAGCGTGGCCCGTGACGGATCAGGCGCTGGACCTGGGCGGCCCCGACCGGGCGGCGGGCGCCCGGACCGGCGCCGGGGACCGGTTCTTCGGCAGACATCGTGAACTGAAGTCGCTGCACGCCGACATCGAACGCGCCGGTCTCGACACCCTCGCGGGCCGCAAGGCCGCCCGGGCCCGCGTCCTGCTCGTCGCGGGCCGCCCCGGCTCGGGACGCACCGCGCTCGCCGCGGAACTCGCCCGCTCGCTCGCCGACCGCTACCCGGACGGTGTGCTGCGGGTACGTCTGACCGAACCGGGCGGCCGGCCCGTCCCGCTGGACGAGGCCGCCCGTTCGCTGCTGCGCGACCTCCGGGTGTCCGCGCCGCCCGGCGCCGACGAGGACGAGCTCGCCGAGAGCGTCCGCGAGGCGCTCGCCGTCCGCCGGACGCTGCTGCTCGTCGACGACGTCCGCGAGGCCGAACACCTCGACCCGCTCATCCCCGACAACCCGGACGCCCTCGTGGTCGCCGTCTCCGAGGGGCCGCTCACCGGCATCCCCGGCGTCCGCCCCTGCACCCTCGGCGGCATGGACGCCAAGTCCGCCATCGAACTCCTCACCGGCTTCACGGGCGAGGTCCGCATCACCGTCGACCCGCAGGCGGCCGAGGCGGTGGCCGAGGAGTGCGGGGGCCAGCCCGCCGCCCTGGTGCTGGTCGGGGGCTGGCTCGCCGCGCGGCCCTCCTCCTCGGTCGCCGACGCGGCCCGCAGACTGCGCGCGCTGCCCGACGACGGCGACCAGCCGAGCGGCGGCCGTCCGCTGGCCCGGGCCTTCCGGCTGGTCTACGACTCCCTGCCGCAGCCGGCGGCCAGGACTCTGCGGCTGCTCGCCCTCGCCCCCGCCGGGCGCGCGGACGCGCACACCGCGTCCGCGCTGGCGGGCTGCTCGGTCTCGTCGGCCGAGGCCGTGCTCGAATCGCTGGCGGCCGCCGGCCTGCTCCGCGGTGGGGACGGCGTCTTCGAGGTCCCCGGCTGCCTCGCCGGCCTGCTGACCGCCCTGCTGGCGACGGACCGCGCGTCGGAGGTGCAGCTCGCGCGGGCGCGGATGCTGGAGCGCACCGTCCGCAGGCTGCAGGCGTGCCGTGCGGTCACCGAGCCGGACGGCAGCCCGGCCCGGCGCAAGCTGGCCGGGCTGCCGCGTGCGCTGCGCTTCGCCTCCGTCGCGGAGGCCGGCGCCTGGCTCGACGCCCGGCGCGAGACGCTGCTCGCCTCCGCGCGGATGGCCGTCGACGACGGGGAACTGGACACGCTGGCCAGGCGGCTGGTGGCCGCCCTGGTGCGGGCGCTGGCGGCCCACCGCGGCACCGAGGCGGCCGCCGCCGACCTCTACGGCCTGCACCGCCTGGTGCTCGACGTCGCGACGCGGCGCGGTCTGCACCGGGAGCGGGCCGCCGCCCTGCTCAACCTGGCCGACCTGGACGCCCGCCACGACCGCACCGAGGAGGCGCTGGGCCGCTACCGCGAGGCGCTGGACGCGGGCCGGCTGGCGAAGGACGACTACGCGACGGGCCGCGCGATGGAATCCGTCGGAGGGGCGTACCAGGAGCTCGGCGACTGGCAGCGGGCGGCGGACTGGTACGGCCGCGCCCTCGCGCAGCGCCAGACCCGGGGCGAGCGGGCCGACGAGGCACGGCTGTACGGGCGGCTCGGCACCGTGCACACGTACGCCGGGCGCTACGGGGAGGCGCTGCGGAGCTGGCGGGCCGCGGTGGCCGGGCACCGCAGGCTCGGCGATGTGCCCGCCCAGGCGCGGGCGCTGAGCGAGGCGGCCCGGGTGCAGGAGTACGCGGGCCGGCCGGAGGAGTCGCTGCGCACCTGCCGGGAGGCCGTGGAGTGGGCGCGCCGGGCAGGGGACACCCGGCTCCAGGCCGCGCTCCAGCTCCGCCTGGCGGACACGCTGGAGCGCCTGGCGGACCCCACCGCAGCGCAACTCCACCGTCACGCTGCGGAAAGGCTCCTCGGAGAGGAGGGTTCCGCCTACGAAATCCGCAGTGGTTCCGAAGAAGATTGATGCTTTGTAAGGCTAGACAGCGGGAAGTCCTTCATTAGACTGGTTGATGCCGGGCCTTCACATGGTGTGCCCCGGTATGCCCGGTGAGGCTGGGTATCTATGGCATTGACCGCTTTTTCCCTCTGAGTCAAGGACCGTGATCGACGTGAAGGTCGGCATCCCCCGCGAGGTCAAGAACAACGAGTTCCGGGTGGCCATCACCCCCGCCGGCGTGCACGAGCTGGTGCGCCACGGCCACCAGGTCGTCATCGAGCAGAACGCGGGCGTCGGCTCCTCGATCACGGACGAGGAGTTCGTCGCGGCGGGGGCGCAGATCCTCCCCACCGCCGACGAGGTCTGGGCCGCGGCCGACCTGCTGCTGAAGGTCAAGGAGCCGATCGCCGAGGAGTACCACCGCCTCCGCAAGGACCAGACCCTCTTCACCTACCTCCACCTGGCCGCCTCCCGCGAGTGCACCGACGCCCTGCTGGAGTCCGGCACCACCGCCATCGCCTACGAGACGGTCGAGACCGCGAACCGCGCCCTGCCGCTCCTCGCCCCGATGTCCGAGGTCGCGGGCCGGCTGGCCCCGCAGGTCGGCGCCTACCACCTGATGCGCTCGGCCGGCGGCCGCGGCGTGCTCCCCGGCGGCGTCCCCGGCACGCAGGCGGGCAGGGCCGTCGTCATCGGCGGCGGCGTCTCCGGCTGGAACGCCACGCAGATCGCCGTCGGCATGGGCTTCCACGTGACCCTGCTCGACAAGGACATCAACAAGCTGCGCGAGGCCGACAGGATCTTCGGCACCAAGGTGCAGACGATCGTCTCCAACGCCTTCGAGCTGGAGAAGGCCGTCGTCGAGGCCGACCTCGTCATCGGCGCCGTGCTGATCCCGGGTGCGAAGGCGCCGAAGCTGGTCACCAACGAGCTCGTCGCCAAGATGAAGCCCGGAAGTGTCCTTGTCGACATTGCGATCGACCAGGGCGGCTGCTTCGAGGACTCCCGTCCCACCACCCACGCCGACCCGACCTTCCCGGTCCACGGCTCGGTCTTCTACTGCGTCGCCAACATGCCCGGCGCGGTGCCCCACACCTCCACCTACGCGCTGACCAACGCCACGCTGCCCTACATCGTGTCGCTGGCGAACAACGGCTGGGCCGAGGCCCTGCGGCGCGACACCGCGCTGGCCAAGGGTCTCAACACCCATGACGGCAAGGTGGTTTACAAGGAGGTCGCGGAGGCCCACGGCCTGGAGAGCGTCGAGCTGAGCGCGCTTCTCGGCTGACGGTCAACCGACGTCGTCAACATCACGTGTCCGGCCGGACCTTGGCCAGCAAGGTCCGGCCGGACACGTTTGTCCCCGCTCGCGGCGAGGGTTCAACTCGCCGCGAACGTAACCCTTCAACCGTTTCGCCCACCCCTGAAACCTGCTGTCGGAAGCACACGGAACGGGTCGTGCGCCCTTGACAGCGGGGTGTTCGATTGCCGACACATCGGGCCGGGTCCGGCGGATTGTGTTGCTGCGGAGCGGTGACACGCCATAGAGTCGCCAACCGTCGGCATGGTGCCACGCTGACCTATCGATAAGTTTCCTGGTCCCGTCCAAGGAGGTAAGACGACTTGTGAATGAGTCGACATTTACTCCCGGTGGTGGTCAGCCAGGAACGGCTGCGGGCCAGCACCCGTCGCCCGGTTTCGAGGCAGTCGGCTCCGTCGCTGTCCGCCCCTTCGTGACGCACCAGCACACGACGCACATGACGACACCCCACACGATGAAGACGATGGACGGCCAACACGTGAACGCCATGGCCGGCAACGAGAGTGGCCGAGAGTCCACCCACTTCGCCGCCTACGAGGAAGTCCCCGAAGGGCACTTCTACGACCCCGACGCCGAATACGAGCCCGACCCCGAGTACGCGGCCACCCTCGCGCCCGACGCCGCGCGTCAGCGCCGCGAGCGGATCGGCCCCACCGGGCGTCCCCTGCCGTACTTCCCGATTCCGGGCCCGCTGACCGACCACGGTCCCGCCAAGATCATCGCGATGTGCAACCAGAAGGGCGGCGTCGGCAAGACCACGTCGACCATCAACCTGGGAGCCGCGCTCGCCGAGTACGGCCGCCGGGTGCTGCTCGTCGACTTCGACCCGCAGGGCGCGCTCTCCGTGGGCCTCGGCGTGAACCCGATGGAGCTCGACCTCACCGTCTACAACCTCCTGATGGAGCGCGGCATGTCCGCGGACGAGGTCCTGCTCAAGACGGCCGTGCCCAACATGGACCTGCTGCCGAGCAACATCGACCTGTCCGCCGCCGAGGTGCAGCTGGTCAGCGAGGTCGCCCGCGAGTCGACGCTCCAGCGGGCGCTGAAGCCGCTGATGTCCGACTACGACTACATCGTGATCGACTGCCAGCCCTCGCTCGGCCTGCTCACGGTCAACGCCCTGACCGCCGCGCACAAGGTCATCGTGCCGCTGGAGTGCGAGTTCTTCGCCCTGCGCGGAGTGGCGCTGCTGACCGAGACGATCGAGAAGGTCCAGGAGCGGCTCAACCCCGAGCTGGAGCTCGACGGCATCCTCGCCACGATGTACGACTCCCGCACGGTGCACAGCCGCGAGGTGCTGGCGCGGGTCGTCGAGGCCTTCGACGACCACGTCTACCACACCGTCATCGGCCGGACCGTCCGCTTCCCGGAGACCACGGTCGCCGGTGAGCCCATCACCACGTACGCGTCCAACTCCGTCGGCGCCGCCGCCTACCGCCAGCTCGCCAGGGAGGTGCTCGCCCGGTGTCACGCCGAGTGAGTCTGCCCGGTGCCGACGAGCTGTTCCGTACGACCGGGGGCACGGGGCTGACCGCCTCCTCCCCGCGCAAGCAGGCGAGCGGCGAGCCCCGGGTGCCGGCACCGGCGGGCGAGAGCGACCCGTCGGACCGGAGCGGCTCCGCCGCGGCCCCGCGCTCGCAGGAGCACGCACCCGCCGCCGACCCCGAGGCGCCCGGCGAGGAACGCGGACGCGGCACGGAGGCCGCGGACGCGGCGACGGGCGCCGCGAAGACGCGCCGCGCACCCGGCACCGAGGCCGCGGCGACCGGCGCGGCCCGCCGGCGCGGCCGGGGCGCCAACCGGCGGCCGAGCGGACGCGAGCGCCACGACGAGAAGATCACGGTCTACGTCTCCGCCGAGGAGCTGATGGACCTGGAGCACGCGCGCCTGGTGCTGCGCGGCGAGCACGGCCTGGCCGTCGACCGCGGGCGCATCGTCCGCGAGGCGGTCGCGGTGGTGCTGGCGGACCTGGAGCAGCGCGGCGACGCGAGCATCCTGGTGCGCCGCCTCCGGGGCCGCTGACGCGGTAGCCTGCGGGCCTGCCCGCCCGCGCTTTTTCCGCCCCTGGACCACGATGCCCCCGACCGACGAGACGTCCCGCCCGGCCCGCCGCCGCGTGCTGGGCCGGGGGCCCGGGGCACCGGCCGCCCCCGAGCCCGTCGCCCCGGACGAGGCGCCCGCGGACGCGGACGCGCCGGACGGCGCGGGTGCTCCCGCCGCGCGGACGGCCTCCCCGAGCGCCCCCGCGCCCGAAGCCGCGGAAGCGGCCACCACGGCCAGTCCACCCGCACCGGCGACGGCCCCCGCGCCGGATTCCGGCCCCTCCGCCGCGTCCGGAGCGGTGCGAGGCGCTGAGCACGTCCCGCCTGTCGCGTCCGGCGCGGCGGGTGCTCCCGAGGCCGCCCCGCCCGCAGCCGCCGAGGCCCCTCCCGCCGGGGGCGCCACCGGGTCCGCGCCGGACCCGGGTACCGCCGGCGCGACGGCTCCCCGCGACGCCCTCCGGCCGGAGGCGGCTCCCGAGCCCGGCGCCGTCCCCGCGCACGCCCGCGTTCCCGCGCCGGAAGCCGCTCCCGCTCCCGTCCCCGACGTGGCTCCCGCGCCCGGCGCCGTCCCCGCATCCGATGCCGCGCCCGGCGCGGCGTCCGCGTCCGAGGGGGACGGGCGGTTCACCGTGCGGCTGGCCAACTTCGAGGGGCCGTTCGACCTGCTCCTGCAACTGATCGCCAAGCACAAGATGGACGTCACCGAGGTCGCCCTCTCCAAGGTCACCGACGAGTTCATGGCGCACATCCGGTCCATGGGCCCCGACTGGGACCTCGATCAGACGACCGAGTTCCTCGTCGTGGCCGCCACGCTGCTCGACCTCAAGGCCGCGCGGCTGCTGCCGGCCGCCGAGGTGGAGGACGAGGCCGACCTCGCGCTGCTCGAAGCACGCGACCTGCTGTTCGCGCGGCTGCTCCAGTACCGGGCGTACAAGCAGATCGCCGAGATCTTCGAGCGGCGGCTGGACGACGAGTCGCGGCGCTTCCCGCGCACCGTCGGCCTCGAACCGCACCACGCGGAGCTGCTGCCCGACGTCGTGATCAGCATCGGGGCCGAGGGCTTCGCCCGGCTCGCGGTCAAGGCGATGCAGCCGAAGCCGAAGCCGCAGGTGTACGTCGACCACATCCACGCCCCGCTGGTCAGCGTCCGGGAGCAGGCCGAGGTGGTGGTCGCCCTGCTCAGGGAGCGCGGCACGGCCAGCTTCCGCGAGCTGACCGAGGGCGTCGACGACACCCTCACCGTCGTCGCGCGCTTCCTGGCCCTGCTGGAGCTGTACCGGGAGAAGGCCCTCGTGCTGGACCAGCCGGAGGCGCTCGGGGAGCTGACCGTCACCTGGGCCGCCGGGGACGGCGCCGGCGAGGTGACCGTCACCGACGAATTCGACCAGGTCGTGGAGGAGAAGGAGTGAGCGAGCTCAAGCCCGCGCTGGAGGCCGTTCTCATGGTCGTCGACGAGCCCGCGACCGAGGAGCACCTCGCGAAGATCCTCGAGGTGCCGCGCCGCGCCGTCGCCGACGCCCTGCGGGAGCTGGCGGACGAGTACACCGTGCAGGGCCGCGGGTTCGAGCTGCGGCTGGTCGCGGGCGGCTGGCGGTTCTACAGCCGGCCCGCGCACGCCGACGCGGTGGAGCGTTTCGTGCTCGACGGGCAGCACGCCCGCCTCACCCAGGCCGCCCTGGAGACCCTCGCGGTCGTCGCGTACCGCCAGCCGGTGAGCCGGTCGAGGGTGTCCGCGGTGCGCGGAGTGAACTGCGACGGGGTCATGCGCACCCTGCTCCAGCGGGGTCTGGTCGGGGAGGCGGGCACGGAACCCGAAACAGGTGCGATCCTGTACAGGACGACGAACTACTTCCTGGAGCGGATGGGCCTGCGCGGCCTGGACGAGCTCCCGGAGCTCGCGCCCTTCCTCCCCGAGGCGGACGCGATCGAGGCGGAGACGCAGGAAGGGCTCCCGTCGTTCGACCCGGACGCACCGGAGGCGCCGGGCCACGAGGACGCAGACGACACGACGGAAATGTGATGCGAAGCAGCAGCAGCGGCAGGAACAGCAGCGGAAACAACGGCGGGAGCCGTGGTGGCAACAGCGGCGGCCGCGGCAGCAGCGGTGGCGCCCGGCGCGGCGGCGACGGCGGCGGGCGCGGCAACTACCGGGGCGCGGGCAACGGCCGCGACGACCGGCAGGGCGGCGGCCGCCCCCGCAACCCCCGCCCCGAGGAGCGTCGCTACGACGTCGACATGCCCTCCGACGGCCCCGGCGGCCCGAAGAAGGGCCGCGGCGGAGCGGCCCGCGGCGGAGCGAAGGGCGGCCCCCGCCAGTCCCCGCAGCGCGGCGGCGGCCGCACGGCGCCGGCCCGCTCGCGCGAGTACGACGCCCGCGCCGAGCAGCGCAACCGCGAGCGGTACGAGAACAAGCCCCAGATCAAGACCCCCAAGACGTTCGGCGAGCAGGAGGGCGAGCGGCTGCAGAAGGTGCTGGCCCGGGCCGGTATGGGCTCCCGCCGGGCGTGCGAGGAGCTGATCGAGGCGGGCCGTGTCGAGGTCAACGGCAGCATCGTGATCGAACAGGGCGTCCGCGTGGACCCCGAGAAGGACGAGATCAAGGTCGACGGCCTGACCGTCGCGACCCAGTCCTACCTGTTCTTCGCGCTGAACAAGCCCGCCGGCGTCGTCTCCACGATGGAGGACCCGGACGGACGCCAGTGCCTCGGCGACTACGTCACCAACCGCGAGACCCGGCTCTTCCACGTCGGCCGGCTGGACACCGAGACCGAGGGCATCATCCTGCTCACCAACCACGGTGAACTGGCCCACCGCCTCACCCACCCCAAGTACGGCGTCAAGAAGACCTACCTGGCCGCCATCCAGGGCCCGCTGCCCCGGGAGGTGGGCAAGCGGCTCAAGGACGGCATCCAGCTGGAGGACGGCTACGCCCGCGCCGACCACTTCCGGGTCGTGGAGCAGACCGGCAAGAACTACCTGGTCGAGGTGGTCCTCCACGAGGGCCGCAAGCACATCGTGCGCCGCATGCTGGCGGAGGCGGGCTTCCCCGTCGACAAGCTGGTGCGCACCGCGTTCGGCCCGATCGCGCTCGGCGACCAGAAGTCCGGCTGGCTGCGCCGGCTGACCAACACCGAGGTCGGCATGCTGATGAAGGAGGTCGGTCTCTAGGACCGGCCCGACCGCACCGAAGGAGCCCGCGACCGCCAGGTCGCGGGCTCCTTCGCGTGCGGTCCCGGCTCGCCGCCCCGCGATCCGGCCCCGCCGCCACCGTCGATCCCGGCCCCGGAAACCCCTTGTGGAGGAGCACCGGCAGCATTTATGGTCACAGTGACCATTAAGGAGGTCGGTGTGAGCCTCGCAGACATGCTCCAGCCCTTGCAGCAACCGCTGTTCACCCTGCTCGACACGCCCGTCAGCTGGGTCGAGGTCCTCGGCTTCGGCAGCGGCGCGCTCTGCGTCTGGCTCGTCGCCCGCCAGCACATCGCCAACTGGCCGATCGGCATCGCCAACAACCTCTTCTTCATCCTGCTGTTCACCCAGGCCGGGCTCTACGCCGACGCCGGCCTCCAGATCGTCTTCATCGCCCTCGCCGCGTACGGCTGGTGGACCTGGACCCACGGGGGTGGACCAGGCTCCGGCACGCTGCCCGTGCGCCGCACGACGCGCACCGAGTGGCTGTGGCTGCTCGCGGCGGGGGCGGTGGGGACCACCGGACTCACACTCCTGCTCGACCGGGCCACCGACTCCACCGTCCCCTTCTGGGACGCCCTGACCACCGCGCTCTCCCTGATGGCGACCTACGGCCAGTGCCGCAAGCGCCTGGAGTCCTGGTGGCTGTGGATCGCCGCGGACGTCGTCTACATCCCGCTCTACGCCCACAAGGAGCTCTACCTGACCTCGCTGCTCTACGCCGGCTTCCTGACCCTGTGCCTGATCGGGCTGCGCAACTGGCACCGCGACCTCGCCCACGGCGGGCCGCGGACCACGGCGGAGGCCGTCGCATGAGCCGCCCCGCGCACGGTCTGGTGCTCGGCAAGTTCTACCCGCCGCACGCCGGCCACCACCACCTCGTCCGCACCGCCGCCGAGCACTGCGCACGGCTCACCGTCCTGGTCTGCGCCTCCTCCGTGGAGACCGTGCCCCTCGCCGACCGGGTCGCCTGGATGCGCGAGGTCCACCCCGGCGTCCGGGTGGTCGGAGCCGTCGACGACACCCCCGTCGACCTCCACGACCCCGGCGTGTGGGACGCCCACATGGCCGTCTTCACCGCGGCCGTCCCCGAACCGGTCGACGCCGTGTACACCTCGGAGGAGTACGGCCCCGAACTCGCCCGCCGCTTCGGAGCCCTGCACGTCTCCGTCGACCCGGACCGCTCCGCGTTCCCGGTCTCCGGCACCGCCGTGCGGGCCGACCCCGCGGGCCTCTGGGACTTCCTCGCCGCCCCCGTCCGGGCCGCGCTGACCCGCCGGGTCGTGGTCCTCGGCGCCGAGTCCACCGGCACCACCACCCTCTCCCGCGACCTCGCCGCCCACTACCGCCGGCGCGGCGGCGTCTGGGCGCGCACCGGCTGGGTCGCCGAATACGGCAGGGAGTACAGCGAGGCCCGGCTCGCCGCCCTGCGCGCCCGTCGCCCCGGGGCCGACTGGTCCGAGGTGGTGTTCACCTCCGAGGAGTTCCCCGTCATCGCCCGGGAGCAGGCCGCCCGGGAGGAGGCCGCGGCCCGCGCGGGGTCGCCGCTCCTCGTCTGCGACACCGACGCCTTCGCGACCACCGTCTGGCACGAGCGCTACATGGACGCCCCCTACCCGGTCGCCACCGAACCGAGGCGCCAGCACCTGTGGATCCTGACCGACCACCGCGGGGTCGCCTTCGAGGACGACGGCCTGCGCGACGGGGAGCACCTGCGCCCCTGGATGACCGGCCGCTTCCGCGAGGAGCTGACCCGCACCGGACGTCCCTTCGCCGAGGTCACCGGAGACCGCGAGGAGAGGCTCGCCGCCGCGGTCGAGGCGGTCGACGCGCTGCTGGACGACGGCCTCCGGTTCGCCGACCCGCTCCCGGAGCGCCGCTGATGGAACGGTACGACCCGCACGCGTTCCCGCCCTTCGCCGTCACCGTCGACCTCGCGGTCCTCACCGTGCGCGGCGACACCCTCCAGGTGCTCCTCGTCGAACGGGGGCAGGACCCGTACCGCGGCGACTGGGCCCTGCCCGGCGGATTCCTGCTGCCCGACGAGTCGGCCGAGTCGGCCGCCCGCCGCGAACTGGCCGAGGAGACCGGGCTGTCCCCGGCGACCGCGGCCGGCCTGCACCTGGAACAACTGCGCACCTACAGCGACCCCGGACGCGACCCGAGGATGCGGGTGGTGTCGGTGGCGTTCACCGCGCTCGTGCCCGACCCGCCGGAGCCCCGGGGCGGCGGGGACGCCGCACGGGCCCGGTGGGTCCCGGCCGCCGGCACCGGACCGCTCGCCTTCGACCACGTCCGCATCCTGGCCGATGCCGTCGAACGCGTCGCCGCCAAGTTCGAGTACACATGCGTCGCCACCGCCTTCTGCCCGCCCGAGTTCACCCTCGGAGAGCTCCAGCAGGTCTACGAGACCGTCTGGGGCGTCGCCCTCGACCGGCCCAACTTCCGCCGCAAGGTCCTCGCCACCCCCGGCTTCGTCGAAGCCGTCGAGGGCGGACCGCGCCGCACCGGCGGCCGCGGGAAACCGGCCGCACTCCACCGCGCGGGCCCCGCCCGCTCCCTGCATCCGCCCCTGTTGCGCCCGGAAGGACGGCACCCATGACCTCCACCACCCCGGACCCCACCCGGAATCCGGCCCCGCCCGCCGCCTCCCGTGCCGCGGCGAAGCGGGCGGCGACCGGCTCCCTCGTCGGACTGGCCCTCGGGGACGCGCTCGGCTTCCCGACCGAGTTCAACGACGTGCCCTCGATCCTCGCGAAGTGCGGACCCTGGCGGTCGATGGACCTGCCCCAGCCCGCCATCGTCACCGACGACACCCAGATGACCCTCGCCCTCGGCCGCGGCCTGCGCACGGCACTGTCCCGCGGCACCCTCGCCCCGCTGCGGATGATCCGTCCCGTCCGCGAGGAGTTCACCGACTGGTACCACTCGCCGGAGAACAACCGGGCGCCCGGCCGCACCTGCCTGGTGGCCTGCCGGAAGCTCGACGACCCGGACCTGCCCTGGCAGGAGGCGAGCCAGATCGCCTCCAAGGGATGCGGCGCCAACATGCGCGTCGCGCCCGTCGGCCTGATCCCCGGACTGAGCCCCCGGCACCGCGCCGGAGCCGCCCAGCTGCAGTCCGCCCTCACCCACGGCCACCCCACCGCCCTCGCCGCGAGCGACCTCACGGCGCACGCGATCCGCCTGCTCGCCGACGGCGCGGAACCCACCGGCCTGGTCGGCCGGCTGCGCTCGTACGCGCTGGACATGCGCCGCGCGTACCACGAGGAGTGGCTGGGGGACCTGTGGCGGCACTCGACCGCCGACGCGAGCCCCGAGGACTTCATCGCCCGCGGCTGGGACGAGTGCCTCGCCGTGCTGGAGCGCCTCGCCGCGGCCGTGCGCTCGCCCGAGCCGGAGATCGACCCCTGCCTGGTCACCGGAGACGGCTGGATCGCCGAGGAGGCCCTCGCGACGGGTCTGCTGTGCTTCCTGATGTTCCCGGGCGAGCCGCTCACCGCGCTGCGCCGGGCGGCCTGCACCCGGGGAGACTCCGACTCCATCGCCTGCCTCGCCGGCGCCTTCGCGGGAGCCCACCTCGGGGCGGACGCGTGGCCCGCCGCATGGGCGGACCGGATCGAGTACCGCGACGAACTGCTGGCCCTGGGCGCGGCCTGGGACGCCTGAGCCCGCGGCCGGCTCCGGCCGTCAGGTCAGCAGCACGGCATCCCCGGACACGGTGATCTGCTCCGGCGGCAGCGGCCGGGTCGCCGGGCCCCGCTCCACCGAGCCGTCGGTGACGCGGAACCTGCTGCCGTGGCAGGGGCAGACGATCAGCCCGTCCGCGACCTCTGTGACCAGGCACTGCTGATGGGTGCAGATCGCCGAGAACGCCTTGAACCGACCGGCCTCCGGCTGGGTCACCACGACCTTCTGCTCCTTGAAGACGGTGCCGCCGCCCACCGGGACGTCCGCCGTCCCCGTCAGCTCCTCGCCGGCGGGGGAGGAGGCCCCGCCCGACGCGGAGGCGCCGTCGGACGCCGCCGGGGCGGACGGGCCGCCGTCGTCCCCGCCGCACCCCGTCACCAGGCCGACCGCGCCCGCTGCGCCTGCCGCCAGAACCGACCGTCGGCACGTGTCCATCGCACTCTCCCTCGTCCCGTGACGTCACGGCCGGCCTCGCCGGCGCCAGGGGCATCGTCGCCGCCCGCGCGCCCGCCGCGAAGCAACCGCGCCCCCGGTGTCCGTCCGCCGGCCCAGCGCCATCGGCCGCGCGGACCCCTCACGGACCCGGGACGAGCCCCGTCGCCCGGCCGGTCCCGTCCCGCACCACGGTGGACACCGCCACCACGGCCCCGCGTTCCACGGGGCCGTGGACATGCGGATACGCCGTCCCGCCGACCTCCTCCCACCGGACCTCCGCCGACAGCCGGGACGGGTCTACCGCCAGCACCAGCAGCGTGCCCGGCACCTCGCGGTAGCGGGCGTCGGCCACGGCCAGCGCGGCCGGCTCGTCCGCCGAGCAGTGGACGAAGCCCTCCTCGGCCAGGGAGGCGGGGGCGTACGGGGCGGGGGCACCGGCTGTCCACCGGTCCTCGGGCACGACATGGAAGATCATGCACCCGTTCTAGCAGCCTTCGTGCACTCACACTTTGCCTATACCTTGTAGGCACATGCATACTCACTGAAGGAAACCAGGAGGAGCAGACCATGGCACGCGCAGGGCTGACACCCGAACGGCTCACCAGAGCCGGCGCCGAGCTCGCCGACGAGGCCGGCCTCGACGCGGTGACCGTCTCCGCCCTCGCCCGCCGGTTCGGCGTCCGGCCCGCCAGCCTCTACGCCCACGTACGCGGCACCGACGACCTGACGACCCGGATCGCCCTGCTCGCCCTCGAGGAACTGGCCGACCGCGCCGCCGACGCGGTGGCGGGCAGATCCGGCAAGGAGGCCCTGGCCGCCTTCGCCGACGCCTACCGCGACTACGCCCGCGAGCACCCCGGCCGCTGGGCCGCCACCCGTCACCCGCTCGACCCGCAGACGGCCGCCGCGAGCGCCGGCCCGCGCCACGCCCGGATGACCCGGGCGATCCTGCGCGGCTACGACGTCCCCGAGGACGAGAGCGTGCACGCCGTGCGACTGCTCGGCAGCGTCTTCAACGGCTGGGCGGGCCTGGAGAACGCCGGCGCCTTCGACCACAGCACCCCCACCCCGCAGACGAGCTGGGAACGGGCCGTCGACGCCCTCGACGTCCTCCTGCGGCACTGGCCGGCCCCCGGCCGCTGAGCCCCACCCCACCACCACGGCGGCGCCCCGCGCCGCCGGGAACGGCACCCGACATGGACACCACCCCCGCACCCGGCGCCCCGTCCCACCGCGGCGACTGGATCACCACCCCCCTCACCGAGGACCTCCTGCGCGGCGCGCTCGACCTGGAGCGCACCGCGCACGGACTGCTGCCCCACCGGCTGCCCGCACGGGCC
Source organism: Streptomyces genisteinicus (assembly GCF_014489615.1). GTDB lineage: Bacteria > Actinomycetota > Actinomycetes > Streptomycetales > Streptomycetaceae > Streptomyces > Streptomyces genisteinicus. The sequence continues at coordinate 1,426,450 of NZ_CP060825.1, read as the reverse complement.
CGCGCCCAGTGCACCGACCCCCAGCTCGCCATGGTCGAGGCACAGCCCTCCGGCGTCCGCCTCGTGTTCCGCACCCGGGCCACCGCCGTCGAGCTGGACACGCTGCCCACCAAACGCGCCTACACCGGCGCCCCGCCCCGGCCCGACGGCGTCTACGAACTCCTCGTCGACGGCCGACCCGCCGGACGCACCACCGTCCCGGGCGGCAACACCCTCACCATCGACATGGAGACCTGGGCGACCGACCGCCGCACCGGAGAGCCCGGCACCGCCCGGTTCGACGGCCTGCCGGACCACGAGAAGACCGTCGAGATCTGGCTCCCGCACAACGAGACCACCGAACTCGTCGCCCTGCGCACCGACGCCCCCGTCGCCGCCGTGGAGGAACGCGGCCGTGTATGGCTCCACCACGGCAGCTCCATCAGCCACGGCTCCGAGGCCGCCGGACCCACCTCCACCTGGCCCGCGCTCGCCGCCACGCTGGGCGGCGTCGGCCTGATCAACCTCGGGCTCGGCGGCAGCGCCCTGCTCGACCCGTTCACCGCGCGCGCCATGCGGGACACCCCGGCCGACCTGATCAGCGTCAAGATCGGGATCAACCTCGTCAACCTCGACCTCATGCGGCTGCGGGCGTTCGGACCTGCCGTGCACGGATTCCTCGACACCATCCGCGACGGACACCCCACCACGCCGCTGCTCGTCGTCTCCCCGATCCTCTGCCCCATCCACGAGGACACCCCCGGCCCCGGCGCCCCCGACCTCCAGGCCCTGTCGACCGGCCGGGTGCGCTTCGTGGCCACGGGGGATCCCGCGGAGCGGGCGGCGGGCAAGCTGACGCTCGGCGTGATCCGCGAGGAGCTCGCCCGCATCGTCCGGGAGCGCTCCGCCGACGACCCGCACCTGCACCACCTCGACGGCCGCGCGCTGTACGGGCAGGCCGACCACGAGGTCCTGCCCCTCCCGGACAACCTCCACCCCGACGCCCCCACCCACCGCCTCATTGCGGAACGCTTCGCCACGGCGGTGTTCGCGGAGGACGGGGTGTTTGCCGCGGGCGCGGCGTGAGGGGGGTTCCCTGCGGGGGGTGCCTCTATGTCTTTCGTCAAGGCATCTCTGTCGGGTTTCGGGTGGTTCGGGCTTGGGGGCTATGCGGCGAGCTCGACGTCCGTCGGTGTCCGGGATTCGTAGAAAGTGCCGTCGCGGAGCATGGCGAACAGGACGCTGATGCGTTGGCGGGCGAGGCGGAGGAGGGCCTGGGTGTGGGTCTTGCCGCGGGCGCGTTGCTTGTCGTAGTAGGCGCGGGAGGCCGGGTCGGCGTTCATGCAGGCGAAGGCGGACAGGAACATCGCCCGTTTGAGCTGGCGGTTTCCGCCTCGGGGTGCGTGTTCGCCGTGGATCGAGGTCCCGGACTGCTTCGTGGTGGGGGCGAGGCCGGCGTAGGAGGCGAGGTGGGCGGCGGTGGGGAAGCTGGTGCCGTCGCCGACGGTGACCAGCAGGACGGCGGCGGTCCTGACGCCGACGCCGGGCATCGACGTCAGGACCGGGGAAAGAGGGTGAGCGTCCAGCAAGGCGTTGATCTGGGCTTCCATCGCCCGGCGCTGGGTGTGGACAGCGGCGAGCGAGGCGGCCAGGGAGGGGATGACGATGTCGAGGGTGCCGGTCCCGGGAACGACGACGGTCTGCTCGTCGAGCGCGTTGAAGACATCGTCGATCAGCCGGGTGGCCATGCGCGGGGCCTTGGGGCGGATCAGGTCCACGAGTCTGCGGCGGCCTGCCTTGCGCAGGGCGGCCGGGGATCCGTGGCGCTCCAGCAGCCAGGTGACGGCCTGGTGGTCCAGGCGAGGGCCCAGGACGCGTTCCAGGCTGGGGTGGAACTGGGTGAGCAGGCCGCGTATTCGGTTGGAGGTGCGGGTGGCCTCGGCGGCGAGGTCCTGGTCGAAGCCGACGAGCACGGTGAGCTCGGCGGTGATCTCGTCGGTCAGTTCCAGCGAGCGCAGGGTGTGCGGCATGGTGCGGGCCGCGTCCGCGATGACGGCGGCGTCCTTGGCGTCGGTCTTGGCCTCGCCGGGGTAGAGGTCGGCGATCCGGCGCATCGCGAGTCCGGGCAGGTAGGCGACCTGGCAGCCGGCGTCGCGGGCGACGGTCAGCGGCAGGGCGCCGATGGAGGCGGGCTGGTCCACGACCACCAGGACGGTGCCGAACTTCTCGTTCAGCTTGTCGAGCACGGCCCGCAGCTTCGGCTCGCTGTTGGGCAGCGGTTTATCGAAGACCTTCTTCCCACCCGGGGTGAGCCCATGACCGTGGTGGGCACTCTTGCCGACGTCCAGGCCCAGGAACACGCCCACGTCTTCGATCTCGAACATCGTGCCCCTTCCCAGGGGGTGTTGGCGGTGCAGGCCTCGGCTCGGGTGTCGTGCTCGCGCATCCACGTTATGCAGACCTGCCGCCCGCGAACTGTCCGGCATTGCGCCGGACCGGACGGCGGCCGGACCTCTGATCAGCGTCTCCGACGAACACCCCCGGACCCGGTGACACCACCCCCCAGGTCATGCCTTCGACAGGGGGCAACAGTCATGCCGGACCCGAAGGCCAGCGGCCCCATTGCGGAGCCGCAGAAAACATAACGGGGCGGGTCCCCTTGGGGGGCGTTGCGGTGTTCCCGGGTGCGGTGCACGTTTGGGTGCGGGTGTGTGGGTGGCGCACCCACGCTGCGCGCGGGTTGTCCTCAGACGCCGGACGGGCTTTGTTGCCCGGTGGGGCGTGTTTTTCTTGTGCGGGCGGGGGTGGTGCACCCCCGCTGCGCGCGGGTGTCCTCAAGCGCCGGACGGGCTTGGGTTGCACGGCGCTGGTCCGGTGCGTGGAGTGGGGGTTGCGGGTCCCTCCGGAGGCTAGAGCGCCCGCTCGCCCCAGACTTGACCTGCCCTAGCCGGAGGACCGTCGGGCGCTTACGCCTCCTGCGCGCCCCGTGTCCGCGTGGAACGTACCGGCCCGCCGGTGTGGGGGCTGTCTCTTCGTCCGCGGCCCCGGTGGTCGTGAGCATCTTCCGCCGTGTGTGCTGTTTGCGTGGGTGGTCGCGGGACCGGGTGGCTTTCCCACCTCCGCTGCGCGTGCGAGGTGTCCTTGCCGGACGGGCCGAACATGTACGGGCAGGCGCCCACATCGCCTCGTGCCGCGTCCCCGGTCTCGGACGGCCACCCTGCACCCACCTACCCGCAGCCGGAACTGCTCCCTCCCCCCGTCCGGCCGGTGCGTTCGCCGCGGACACGGGGCGCACAGGAGGCGTAAGCGCCCGACGGTCGTCGAGCTAGGGAGAGTCATATTGGGGCGAGCGGGCGCTCTAGCCTCCGGAGGGACCCGCAACGTTCGTCCTGCGGTGCGGACCCAGTTCGGGCAACTCAAGCCTGTCCGGCGTTTGAGGACACCCGCGCGGAGCGGGGGTGCACCACCCCCGCCTGCACACAGCACAGATGCCCGACCGGGCAACAAAGCCTGTCCGGCGTCTGAGGACAACCCGCGCGCAGCGGGGGTGCGCCACCCCCACACCCGCACCCCACAACGCACCCGCCCCCGCGGGCACCCCCCCCGTCCCGCAAGGACCCCGCAACAAACCTGGCTACCCTGGTGCGCAGCACCCCCCGCGTCGGCCGCCGCCCCGCGGCGCCCCCGCCCCGTCATGAGGACCCCGCCCCGTGAGAACCGCGCTCGTCATCGGAACCGGACTGATCGGCACGTCTGCCGCGCTCGCGCTCGCGGGCCGCGGGGTCACCGTGCACCTCGTCGACCACGACGCCGCGCAGGCGCGCACCGCCGCGGCGCTCGGGGCCGGGACCGATGCGCCGCCCGAGGGCCGGGTGGACCTCGCGGTGATCGCCGTGCCCCCCGCCCATGTGGCCGCCGCGCTCGCCGGGGCGATGAAGGAGGGCGCCGCCCGCGGCTACCTCGACGTCGCCAGCGTCAAGGGCGGACCGCGCCGCGAGCTGGAGGCGGCGGGCGTCGACCTGTCCGCGTACATCGGCAGCCACCCGATGTCCGGCAAGGAGCGCTCCGGGCCGCTCGCCGCCAGCGCGGACCTCTTCGAGGGCCGCCCCTGGGTCCTCACACCCACCCGGGACACGGACACCGAGGTGCTCAACCTGGCCCTGGAACTGGTCGCGCTGTGCCGTGCCGTCCCCGTGGTGATGGACGCGGACGCCCACGACCGGGCCGTCGCGCTCGTCTCGCACACTCCGCAGTTGGTCTCCTCCATGGTCGCCGCCCGGTTGCGGGAGGCCGACGAGACGGCCGTCCGGCTCTGCGGCCAGGGCATCCGCGACGTGACCCGGATCGCCGCGTCCGACCCCCGGATGTGGGTGGACATCCTGTCGGCCAACCCCGGCCCGGTCGCCGACGTGCTGGCGGGCGTCGCCTCGGATCTGGAGGAGACCGTGCGTTCCCTGCGCTCGCTCCAGGCCGCCGACGCGTCCGAGCGTTCGGCGGGCGCCGCGGGCATCGAGGATGTGCTGCGCCGCGGCAACGCGGGCCGCGCACGGGTGCCCGGCAAGCACGGCGCGGCCCCCGCCTCGTACGAGACGGTCGCCGTCCTCATCAGCGACCAGCCCGGTGAGCTCGCCCGGATCTTCGCGGACGCCGGCAGGGGCGGCGTGAACATCGAGGACGTGCGCATCGAGCACGCCACGGGACAGCAGGCCGGTGTGGTGCAGCTCATGGTCGAGCCGTCGGCCGCCCCGGTCCTGAGCGCCGCGCTGCGCGAGCGGGGCTGGGCGCTGCGCCAGTAGCCCGGGGCGGGCCGGTGGCCCGGGGCGGGCGGGGCGCGGGGCCGGCCGGAGTCCGTGTGCATGAGGGGTGTCCGGCACTCGGTAACCTGGTGCCGGGCACATCGGCAGTCCGCCGGCCCGCCACCCCAGACCTGAAAGGTGTCCGACACCGTGGAATCCGTGATCGTCGCCATCGACGGCCCCTCCGGCACGGGCAAGTCGAGCACCTCCAAGGCCGTCGCCTCCGCCCTCGGGCTGAGCTATCTCGACACCGGCGCCCAGTACCGGGCGATCACGTGGTGGATGATCAGCAACGGCATCGACGTCGCCGACCCGGCGGCGATCGCCGCCGTCGCGGGCAAGCCGGTCATCGAGTCGGGCACCGACCCGGCCGCCCCGGCGATCACCGTCGACGGCCTCGACGCGTCCGGCCCGATCCGCACCCAGGAGGTCACCTCCAAGGTCAGCGCCGTCAGCGCCGTGCCCGAGGTGCGCACCGTGATCACCGACCTCCAGCGGTCCATCGCCTCGGCCGCCGCGCAGGGGATCGTCGTCGAGGGCCGCGACATCGGCACCACCGTGCTGCCCGACGCCGACCTGAAGATCTTCCTGACGGCGTCGCCCGAGGCCCGTGCCGCGCGCCGCAGCGGCGAGATCAAGGGCTCCGACGTCGCCGCCACCCGCGAGGCGCTGATCCGCCGGGACGCGGCCGACTCGAGCCGCAAGACGTCCCCGCTCGCCAAGGCGGACGACGCCGTCGAGGTCGACACCACCGATCTCAGCCTCCAGCAGGTCATCGAGTGCGTCGTGACCCTGGTCGAGGAGCGCCGGAGCACGCCGAAGCAGGTCGCCAGGTGACCGTTCCCTCGCTGAAGGGCGCGGCCGTCGGCCGGGGCATCGGCATCGGCCTCATGTACGGGCTGTGGAAGCCGCGGGTGCTGGGCGCCTGGCACGTGCCGGCGTCGGGGCCGGTCATCATGGCCGTCAACCACTCGCACAACATCGACGGCCCGATGCTGATGGGCACCGCGCCCCGGCCCGTGCACTTCCTGATCAAGAAGGAGGCGTTCGTCGGCCCGCTCGGCGCCTTCCTGACCGGTATCGGGCAGGTCCAGGTGGACCGGACGACCGCCGACCGCACGGCGATCGGCAACGCGCTCGGTGTGCTGGAGAACGGCGGTGTGCTCGGCATCTTCCCCGAGGGCACCCGGGGCGAGGGCGACTTCGCGTCGCTGCGCGCCGGCCTCGCGTACTTCGCCGTGCGCAGCGGTGCGCCGATCGTCCCGGTGGCGGTGCTGGGAAGCACGGAGCGCCGCGGACGGTTGATACGGCAGCTGCCTCCGCTGCGGAGCCGGGTCGACCTCGTCTTCGGCGAGGCGTTCCAGGCCGGCGACGGCACCGGCCGCCGGACGCGCAAGGCGCTCGACGAGGCGACCGTACGCGTCCAGGAGCGGCTGACCGTCCACCTGAAGGACGCGAAGCGCCTCACCGGGCGCTAGACAGACGTGAGTAATGGGCCGCCCGACGCGGTCCAGTGACGAATGAGGAACGGACTTCATGAACGACCAGCACGACCACGGAGCGCTCGGGGACACCGAGTACGCGGAGTTCATGGAGCTCGCCGCGGAAGAGGGCTTCGACGTCGAGGACGTCGAGGGCGCGATCGAGGAGGCCGGGCACGGCCCGCTTCCGGTGCTCGCCGTCGTCGGCCGTCCGAATGTCGGCAAGTCGACCCTGGTGAACCGCATCATCGGCCGCCGCGAGGCGGTCGTCGAGGACAAGCCCGGTGTCACCCGTGACCGGGTGACCTACGAGGCCGAGTGGGCGGGCCGCCGTTTCAAGGTCGTCGACACCGGCGGCTGGGAGCAGGACGTCCTCGGCATCGACGCCTCCGTCGCCGCCCAGGCCGAGTACGCCATCGAGGCCGCCGACGCGGTCGTCTTCGTGGTCGACTCGACCGTCGGCGCCACCGACACCGACGAGGCCGTCGTCAAGCTGCTGCGCCGGGCGGGCAAGCCCGTGGTGCTCTGCGCCAACAAGGTCGACGGACCGAGCGGCGAGGCGGACGCGACGGCGCTGTGGTCGCTCGGTCTGGGCGAGCCGCACCCCGTCTCCTCGCTCCACGGCCGCGGCACCGGCGACATGCTCGACGCCGTCCTGGAGGTCCTGCCCGACGCCCCCGCCCAGACCTTCGGCACGGCGGTCGGCGGGCCGCGCCGCATCGCGCTGATCGGCCGCCCCAACGTGGGCAAGTCCTCGCTGCTGAACAAGGTGGCCCGCGAGGAGCGCGTCGTCGTCAACGAGCTCGCGGGCACCACCCGGGACCCGGTCGACGAGCTCATCGAACTCGGCGGCGTGACCTGGAAGTTCGTCGACACCGCCGGTATCCGCAAGCGGGTCCACCTCCAGCAGGGCGCCGACTACTACGCCTCGCTCCGCACGGCCGCCGCCGTCGAGAAGGCGGAGGTCGCCGTCATCCTGATCGACGCGACGGACACCATCAGCGTCCAGGACCAGCGCATCATCACGATGGCCGTCGAGGCGGGCCGCGCGATCGTCGTCGCCTACAACAAGTGGGACGACCTGGACGAGGAGCGCCGCTACTACCTCGAGCGCGAGATCGAGACCGAGATGCAGCAGGTCGCCTGGGCGCCCCGGGTGAACGTGTCGGCCCTCACCGGCCGCCACATGGAGAAGCTCGTCCCGGCGATCGAGACGGCGCTGGCGGGCTGGGAGACCCGTGTCCCCACCGGCCGTCTGAACGCTTTCCTGGGCGAGATCGTCGCCGCGCACCCGCACCCGATCCGCGGCGGCAAGCAGCCCCGCATCCTCTTCGGCACGCAGGCCGGCACCAAGCCGCCCCGCTTCGTGCTCTTCGCCTCCGGCTTCCTGGAGCACGGCTACCGCCGGTTCGTGGAGCGCAGGCTGCGCGAGGAGTTCGGTTTCGAGGGGACCCCGATCCACATCTCGGTGCGGGTGCGGGAGAAGCGCAGCCGCAAGAAGTGAGACCGCGGCTCCGCACGCGTCGTGTGCGGAGCCGCGGCACGGTGCCCCGGACCGCCGGCGTGAGCCGCGGTCCGGGGCACCGTGCCGTCCGCCGGGGCGGCCCGGGAGCGCCGGGCGCGCGCCGGCGGTCCCCCGCGGCGGTTCCGGGCGGGTCAGGCCCAGGCCGGCGCCGAGGCGCTGCAGGTGGCGGGGAGGTAGTACTGCTCGCTGAAGTCGCCGAGGCAGACTCTGAACGAGAAGGCGAATCCTTCGGGGAGGTTGCCGTACGAGCGGTCGGTGCAGCCGCCGGCTCCGCTGGTGTGCCACTTCCAGGTGTTCGTGAAGCTCGCGATCACGACGACGGACTTTCCGTCCGCCGCCGTGTCGCAGATCCTCATCTTGTCGCCGTCCGCGTACCAGGTGGCCGAGCCGCCGCCGCCCGGCACGCCTGCGGCTCCGGCGGTGGGGGCGGCCAGGACGAGGGCCGAGGCGGCGGCCGCCGCCACGACGAGGGTGTTGCGGGTCGTCTTCCTGCCGTACCGCTTCCGGTTCGGCCGGGTCATGGTGGGCATGGGGCTCCTTCGGCTGGGGTGCCGGCGCACGGGGTGCGGCGGCACGGTGTGGCCCCGGTCCGTCGTGTCCGGTCCGCGGGCTGCCGGCTGGCTGGCACGACGGTAGGAGCCGCCGCACTCCGTCGGCGTCAACCCGGCGCCGGGTACCGGGTAAACCCTGGCGGTAGACCGGGAGTTGACGCCCGGCCGGCAGGGGCGCCGGTAGTCTGCGCCGCATGCAGCGTCCGCGGACACCGGTCCGGCGATCCACTGGGGCCCTGGACGTCCTCGTCGCGGCGGCGGTTCTCGGGTGCGCGCTGCTGCTGGGGCGGCAGGACACCGGTGAGGGGTATCCGCCGCTGAACCGGGCCGGCTGTCTCCTGACACTCGCGGTCCACGTGCTGCTGTGCTTCCGGCGCCGGACTCCCGTTCTCGTCGTGTCCGGCGTTCTCGTCCTGTGGACGGCGTACATCGCCCTCGGCTCCTGGCCGGTGGTGAACAGCCTCGCGGCTCAACTGGCGCTCTACACCGTCGCGGCCACCCGCCCGCTCCGCACCGCCGTCACGGCGGGCGCGGGGGTCGGCGCCGTGTGGGTGTACGGGGGATTCACGGCGCCCGGGGGGTCGGTGGCGGCCGCCGCGGCGCTGGGCGTCGTCGTGCCGGCCGTACTCGTCCGCTTCGGCCAGTCCGCACGCGAGTCGGAGCGCCGTGGCAGACGCCTGGCCGAGCTCGCGGCCCAACTGCGGGCCGAACGCGACGTGAAGGCCGAGCGTGCGGTCGCCGACGAGCAGGCGCGCATCGCCCGCGAGCTCCACGACGTGATCGCCCACCACATGTCCGTGATCGCCGTCCAGTCCGGTCTCGCCCACTACGTCTTCGACACGGACCCCGGGGCCGCCCGCAAGGCGCTCGTCACCATCGCCGGCACTTCCAGCGAGGCGCTGGAAGAGATGCGGCGGATGCTCACCCTGCTGCGCGCCGGGGACAACACGCCCGAGTCGTACACCCCCATGCCCACGCTGGGCGGGCTCGGCGAGATGGCCGCCCGGATGCGCGAGGGGGGCGTCGATGTCGAGCTGGTCCTGGACGGGCGGGCCCGGTCGTTGCCGCCCGGGGTGGAGCTCTGCGCGTACCGGGTCGTGCAGGAGGCGCTCACCAACGTCCTCCGTCACGCGCGGCCCGCCGGCGCGGTGGTGCAGGTCCGCTACGGGCCGCACCACCTCATGGTGACCGTGACGGACGACGGCCCCGGCCCGGATCCGGCCGGAAGCGGCGACGGCGGCGGGCACGGGTTGATCGGCATGCGGGAACGGGCGAAGCTCTACGGGGGCACCGTGACGACGGGCCCGGGCCCCGACGGGGGCTTCCGCGTACAGCTCGTGCTGCCGACGTCCTCGCCTCCCGCGGGAGGAGAGGGGCCGGCGGGCGGCTGAGGAGGGCGCCCCCGCCATGACGATCCGGGTACTCGTGGTCGACGACCAGTACCTCATACGCGCCGGCATCGTGGGCCTGCTGGAGGCGGCGGACGGCATGTCCGTCGCCGGTCAGGCAGCGGACGGCGAGGAGGCCGTCCGGCTGGCCGCGCTCCTGCGTCCCGAGGTGATCCTCATGGACATCCGCATGCCCCGGATGGACGGTATCGAGGCCGCCCGGCGGATTCTGGAGCACGGTGCCACCGCGGCCGTGCCACGGCCGAGGATTCTGATGCTGACCACGTTCGACCTCGACGCGTACGTCTATCAGGCGCTGCGGGTGGGGGCCGACGGCTTCGTCCTCAAGGACACCGGCCCGACGCGTCTGCTGGCCGCGGTCGCGGCCGTCGCCGCGGGCGACGCCATTTTCGCGCCGACCGTCACGCGGCGGTTGGTCGAGGCGTTCTCGCGCACGGTGCCGGGGGGTGAACCCCTCGGGGGACGGCCGGTGGAGATCGAGCAGCTCACCGACCGCGAGACCGAGGTGCTCCGGCTCACGGGCACCGGCAGGTCCAACGCGGAGATCGCGGGGGAGCTGTTCATCTCCGAGGCCACCGTGAAGACCCATCTCAACCGCACCATGGCCAAACTGGGCCTGAACAGCAGGGCTCAGGCCGTCGTGGTCGCGTACGAGACGGGGCTGGTCACGCCGGGCGGTCCTGCCTGACCCGTGGCCCCGGCCCCCGCGGGTTCGCCGTTCGGCGGGGTCCGGGCCCCGGGGCGTCCGGATCAGATCGGACCGGACGGTGCCCCGGGCAGCGGGGCAGGGGCACCGTCGTGTCCGGCTCAGGCGCCCCGGCGGGGGCCCGGCGGCAGGGCCGCGGGCTCGTGCCCGTTCGGCGGCCGCACGACCTGGTGGTACGGCTGCCAGTTGTTGCCCGGGTGGACCGGGCTGAAGTGCCCCGAGTACGTGCCGAGTCCGCCGCGGCTGCTGTGGAGCCCGGTCGACCCGAACCCCCGGAAGCCGAGCTCCTCCTCACCGCTCCGGTCTCCGGGAAGCGTCCGGAACGCCCGGCGGAACTCGGAGTACAGCGCGTCGTAGATCGGCGTGGGCGAGTCGCCCGACGAACCGTCACGCGCTGCGCGCGCCGAGGGGATCGGGCTCTGGTACGGCTGGCGGAAAGGGTCGTATGTGTGCACGTACCTGCAACGATCAGGCAGTCCTCGCGGATGCGGTCTGCGCGGCCGTGCATTCTTCCGGGGGAGGCCCGGCACGCGCGGAGGATCCGCCGTCGGGGGCCGGGCTCCGCGGACGACCGGCTGCCCCGGGAGCGGTGGTCCGGCGCGGGTGGCCGCGCTCCTGCGGCGGGTGACCGCGCGCTCCGGTGCGCGTGGGGCGTGGGTCTGCGCGCCGGATGGGGTGCTCTCGCGCCGGGTCGTGGACAGACCACGGCCCGGCGACCGCCGGATGCGGCCGCCGGGCGCGGGGAAGTGTCGCGTCCCCCGGCCCGCGGACCGGGGGACGTGACCGCAGGGCGTGCGGACGGCAGGGCGTACGGAGCTGGTGCGTCCGGCTCCGGCAGCCGGTCAGGTGCCGGCGAGCGGCATGGCGGCGGCCACCAGACGGCCGTTCGCCGCCGCCTTCTCCAGCGCGTCGCGCAGCAGGTCCTCGCGGGGCTGCTGCCCGATGGACCCCACGGGGGCGGCGAACACCAGGACGGTGTGCGACCGGTTGGCCGCCGTCCGCCAGCCGTCCGTGACCTGGAGCGGCTGGTGCGCCTGCCACCAGGCGACCGGGCTGCCGCCGTTCGTGCCCGGCTGGAGCACGGCGTGCAGCTGACCCATCGCCACGAGGACCGACCAGCCCGGGAGTTGGTGGGGGACCAGTTCCACGTCGGACACCGGCTGGAAGCCCTGCTCGATGAGGAGGGGCAGGAAGTCGTCGCCGCCGTTCCCCGTGGTGCCCGGGCGGGCGATGGGGGCGGTCGGCTCGACGACGAGCGCCGGGTGCAGCTCGCCGTTGATCAGGATGAGACCGCTGGTCACCCCGAGCACGGCCTGCTGGGGTGCCGCCCCCGGGACCGGGGGCTCCTCGCCGGTGATGGACCGGACGGCGCCCTGGAGCTGGTCCTCGGCGACCTGGACGACCTGGGAGGGGATGCAGGTGGCGTGGGCGAAGGCGAGGACCGCGGTCTCCTCGCCGACGAACAGCACCGTGCTGGTGCGCTCCTGCTCGGAGTCGCCCGGGGTGCGGCAGGAGGTGCAGTCGTAGCTGCCCGGTGCGTTGTGGCCGGCGAGCAGCCGGTCGGCTTCTTCGTCGCCGATCTCGGCGCGTACGTCCTCGCTGACGTCGAGCATGCGCGGCACGGGTGGCTCCTCGGACTTGAGATGTGCGCCGGGCCTGTCCCGGGCTCATGAAGGGTCAACGGGTGACGGGCTGCCTGAGTCACGCGCGGCACGCCACCCGTTGCGGCGCTCCAGGTCACGGGCCCGCGGCCGGCGGGGTGCGCGTTCCGCGTCCTGCGTGCTCGCCTGCCCGTGCCCGTGCCCGTGCCCGTGTCCGTGCCCGTGCCCGCGTGCCGCGCCTTCCCGGCGGGGGCCGTGGTGGCGCGGTCCGCGGACGCCGCACGGGGCCGCGGCCCCGCCGTGTCCCCGCCGCGACGCGCGGACGCCGTGTCGTGCCGGCAGATCCCGTTCGGGCGCTGACCGGGCAGTACAGTCCTCGCGGGGCTCCCTCGCGACCACGGGGAGCATCGGCCGACCAGGGGATGCGGCGACTCATGCGCCTGTCGTTTCTGCTGCACAACGCCTACGGGTTCGGCGGGACCATCCGTTCGACGTTCAATCTGGCCGAGGCGCTCGCGGGCCGCCACGAGGTGGAGATCGTCTCGGTGTTCCGGCACCGGGACCGGCCGGGCATGGGAGCGCCCCGGGGGGTGACGCTCCGCCACCTCGTCGACCTGCGCGAGAACAGTCCCGGTTTCGACGGCGCGGACCCGCTCGCCGCACGGCCCGCGAAGGTCTTCCCGCGGGGCGACGGGCGCCACTGCCAGTACAGCCGCCTGACCGACGAGCGGATCGCGGACCACCTCGCCTCGCTGCGCTCCGACGTCGTCGTCGGCACCCGCTCCGGTCTCAACGTCCACATCGCCCGGCAGACGGCGCGCGGGGTGGTCCGCGTGGGGCAGGAGCACCTGACCGTCGGCGGCCACAGCCTGAGGCTGCGCCGCGAGATCGGCTACCGCTACGCGGCACTGGACGCGGTCACCACGGTCACGGAGGCCGACGCCCGCGCCTACCGGGAGTCGTTCAGCCTGCCCGGTGTGCGCATCCTGGCGGTGCCGGGCAGTGTGCCCGAGCCGCCGGTGGAGCCGGCCGACGGCTCGGCGAAGTGGGTGGTGGCCGCCGGCCGGCTGACCCGGGTCAAGCGGTTCGACGTGCTCATCGAGGCGTTCGCGCGGGTCGTCGAGGTCCGGCCGGACTGGCGGCTGCGCATCTACGGCGGAGCCGACGCGACCGGGAACGAGAAGGAGGCCCTGCGCCGGCTCGTCGACGAGCGGGGGCTGCACGGCCATGTGCTGCTGATGGGCCCGGCCAGCCCGCTGGAGGCGGAGTGGGTCAAGGGGTCGGTCGCGGCCGTGACCTCCTCGCAGGAGTCGTTCGGCATGACCATCGTGGAGGCCATGCGGTGCGGCCTGCCCGTCGTCTCCACCGACTGCCCCCACGGCCCCGGAGAGATCATCGAGGACGGCGTCGACGGGCTGCTGGTGCCGGTCGGCGACACCGGTGCCGTCGCCGGCGCGCTGCTGGAGCTGATCCAGGACGACGGCCTGCGCCGCCGGGCGGGGAAGGCGGCGCTCGCCGCCTCCGCGCGGTTCGACCCGGCGAGGATCGCCGAGCGGCACGAGGCCCTGTTCACCGAACTCCTCGACGCGGGGGCAGCCGACCGGACCGCGAGCGGGGCGCGCGAGACGATCCACCGCGGCGCGGGTGCCGTGTACGACGGCGTGTACGCCCTGCGGCACCGCGTCGCCGCGGTGGCCCGCGGGCGGCGGGGCCGGTAGCGGCCGGGCGCACGAGCACGCCCCCAGTCGGCCGCACCGCGCCCCGCCCGGCGCCGCCGGACCGGCCCCCGGCCCACCCCCGCGCGCCCTTGCGGACCGGAGGTGTCCGCAAGGGCTGCCAGACTCGGCGCCATGTTGGAGACCTCGGCACGTCTGCTGCGCCTGCTGTCCCTGTTGCAGGCCCACCGCGAATGGTCGGGCGCGGATCTCGCCGACCGGCTCGGTGTCACCCCGCGCACGGTGCGGCGGGACGTCGACCGGCTGCGCGATCTCGGTTACCCGGTCGACGCCAGTCCCGGCACGGGCGGCGGCTACCGGCTCGGAGCGGGGGCGGAGCTGCCGCCGCTGCTGCTCGACGACGACGAGGCCGTCGCGGTGGCGGTCGGGCTGCGCACCGCGGCCGGTCAGGGCATCGAGGGCATCGGCGAGACGTCCGTACGGGCGCTCGCCAAGCTGGAGCAGGTGCTGCCGAACCGGCTGCGCCGCCGGGTGAGCGCGCTCAACGCCTTCACCGTCCCCATGCTGCGGGGCCGCCGGGGTCCGGTGGTCGACCCGGCGCTGCTGACCGAGCTGGCCCACGCCTGCCGCGACGGCGAGCTGCTGCGCTTCGAGTACCTGGACCACAACGGGACGGCGACCCGGCGCACGGCCGAGCCGCACCGGCTGGTCTGCACCGAGCACCGCTGGTACCTCGTCGCCTGGGACGTGGACCGGGCCGGCTGGCGCACCTTCCGTACCGACCGGATCACCCCGAAGCCCCCGCACGGACCGCGGTTCGCCCCCCGCACCCCGCCGGCGGACGACCTCGCCGCCTACGTCTCCCGGGGCGTCTCCCTCCAGGCGTACGCGGCGCGTGCGGTGCTCTCGCTGCACACCTCCGCCGAGCGGGCGGCGGAGGTCATCGGCCCGTCGGACGGGGTCCTCGAAGCGGTGGACGACACCCGCTGCGTGCTGCGTACGGGCGCGCCCGACCTGGACGTGCTGGTGATCCACGTGATGCTGCTCGGCGTCGACTTCGAGGTGGTCGAGCCACCGGAGCTGACGGACCGGATCAGGACCATGCGCGACCGGCTCTCCCGTGCGCTGGCCTCCGGCGGCGAGGCGCCCCGCCCGGCCGATGATGGGGATCCTGTGAGGGAGCCGTGAATTCCCTGCACGGTGTCAATTCGCCGTGCCGGGCCGTTCGCGGTAATTCCGGGAAATGGATTGCGCATGTGCGGCGGATTCCGGGGAATAAGAGCGGGCCGACTCCGGAAGTGCCCGTTCGGGTGAACGAGTTCGAGTGGAACGGCCGCAGAACCGGCGTCGGGATCCTGTGACAGAAGCGTGACCGGTGCGCTACGCGAGACCGGTGACGGCGCTCACCCGTCCGGCTTCCGTCACCGTGTGCGGCCGCCTACGGTGGAGGGCATGGGAACCCAACCGACGCCCCGTTCACCGTCCGACGACACGCCCGACGCCTACGTCGGCCTCGACGCCGGCCCGGCCGAGCGGATCGCCCGCGAGCGCGGCTGGTCGCCGGTGCGGTCGCTGCCGCCCGGATCGATCATCACCATGGAGTACATGGAGGGCCGGCTCAACTTCGAGGTGCAGGACGGGACCGTCCTGCGCTGCTGGAAGGGCTGACCGGACCACCACCCGCGCGGTACGGCGAAGGGCCCCGGCACACCAGGTGTGCCGGGGCCCTTCGCCGTACCGCGGTCCGCTCAGCCGCCGACGGGCGGCCGGGAGTGGGGCGGGCGCCTGCTGCCGGTCGGGGTGACCGGCGAGCGCTCGGACCGCATCGCGTGCGCCCGCGGGGACGAGTGCGTCGCCGTCCGCGTGGTCGCCGCCGATCCGGACGGCCGCGCCGCGGCGGTCCCGGCCACGGCGACCGGCTCGTGCGGTGCGCCGCCCTCGGGCTGCGGCGCCGGGTCCCGCTGCGGCACGAGCCCGGGCCGCGGGCCGCCGGCGGCCACGGGCCGCGACGGCGTGAGCGCCCGGCGGGAACGCCACCGGTCCCGCAGGTCGAGGATCCAGGCCTCGGCGCGCCCGATCAGCGGCTCGCACCACGGCAGCGCCAGCAGGATCAGCAGCCCCGCCGCCCAGCCGAGGAGCACGTCGCTCAGCCAGTGCGTGCCCAGGTACACGGTGGTGAGCCCCACCCCGAGCGAGACCACGGCGGACAGGGCCGACAGATAGCGCCGCGCCCTCGGCGTGGTGGCGAGGTAGGCCAGGATGCCCCAGGTGACCACGGCGTTCGCGGTGTGACCGGAAGGGAATATATCGCCGCCCGCGAACATCTCGGCCGAGCCGATCTGTGTCGCGTAGTGGGGGCCGAGCCGGCCGAGTCCGATCTTGACCGCGCCCACCGTGAGGTTCAGCAGCAGCAGGGCCGCGCCGAGCGCCAGGAGGGGCCTGAGGGTGTGCTGGCGCCAGGAGCGCCAGCCCAGCCATGCCGCCACCATCACGGCCGTCGGGCCGCGCTGGCCGAGCACCACGAAGTAGTCGAGGAAGGCGTGCTGTTCGGGCCACTGCTCGTAGGGCCGGAACAGCATCAGCTTCCAGTCGAGGGCCACGAGCCACGTCGACGCCAGCACGGCGACGACGATGGCCGCGTAGAACGCCGACGTCCCGCCGAAGAGGGCGAGACGTGTGCGGCTCATCCGCGGGATCTCTATCTTCGGCGGTTCCGGCTCCCGGTCCAGCCGGGCAAAGATGTCGGTACGCACCCAATCGACGTTACAGGGAGTGAGTGTCCGGTCAGGTCGATCCACTCCTTTCGTGATGCCTATGTGATGTGGAGTTTGTCTCAGATCCACTCAATTCCGGGGCCCGCGCGGAAATTACCGGGAAGGGCCTCCTCATTTGTCCTGTGTCTCCCGTCGGAGGATTACGCGCCCCGGCCGGGAATGGTTCACCGCCGTTCCGTGCGGAATTTCCGTGGCGTTCAGGGGCGCGCATGATCCACACACGGGGCGCGGACGAGTGGCGTACGCCACACCGGGCCGCCGCAGGTCGTGAGAGATCGGCCACGCGCACCGGACGGGAACTCGCGTACGCTGACGGCTCACTCGCCCGTCGATGCCGGGCGGCCCCGCGGGACTCGGAGCAGCACCGATGCGGGCCGGTCCGCCGAGCGCGAGGACTCTACGGGAGGTTCGTACATGTCGGTGACGGCCAACGCCGGGGCACGCCTGCGCTCCGTCGGCGGCGGCGCCAACCGCTGGGTCGTCCTCTTCGTCCTGTGCGTCAGCCTGCTGCTGGTCGCCCTCGACGCGACCGTGCTGCACGTCGCCGTCCCCGCCGTCACCGAGGACCTGCGTCCCGGCGGTGTCGAGCTGCTGTGGATCGTCGACGCCTACCCGCTCGTGTGCGCCTCGCTGCTGATCATGTTCGGCACGCTCGGCGACCGGGTCGGGCGCAGGCGGCTGCTCCTCCTCGGCTACGCCGTCTTCGGCGTCGCGTCGGCGTTCGCGGCGTTCGCGCCGACCCCCGAGGTGCTCATCGCCGCACGGGTCCTGCTCGGCACGGGCGGCGCGATGATCATGCCCGCGACCCTGTCGATCCTGCGCGACGTCTTCCCCGACCGGCGCGAGCGGGCCACCGCGATCGGCGTCTGGACCGCGGTGGCCGCCGTGGGCGCCGCGACCGGGCCGGTGCTCGGCGGCTTCCTGGTGGAGCACTTCTGGTGGGGCTCGGTCTTCCTGATCAACATCCCGCTGATGGCGCTCATCCTGCCCGCGGGGAAGTGGCTGCTGCCCGAGTCGCGCGGCGACAGCGAGGGGCCGTGGGACGTGCTCGGCGCGCTCATGGCCGCCGGCGGGGTGCTCGGCCTGGTCCTCGGGGTGAAGCGGCTGGGCGCGGGCGACGGACTGCTCGACCCGGGGGCGACCGGGCCGCTGCTGGCCGGAGGTCTGCTGCTCCTGCTGTTCGTGCGGCGACAGCGGCGGCGCAGGCACCCCCTCATCGACATGGGGATGTTCTCGCGTGCCGCCTTCACCACGTCGGTCGGCTGCATCGTGCTCGCCATGCTGGCCCTGGTCGGCCTGGAGCTGATCGCCGTCCAGTACCTCCAGCTGATCCTCGGGCTCAGCCCGCTGGAGACGGGCCTGCGCCTGCTGCCGCTGACCTTCGCCGCGATGGCCGCGGGGGCCACCGGCTCGTACACCCTGAGCCGCGTCGGGCCCCGCCGGATGGTCGGCTGCGGGTTCGTGCTGACCGCGGCCGCGGTGCTGCTGCTCGTCATGATGGGCCAGCACGACAGGCCCCTGCTGCTCACGGCCGGTTTCGTGCTGCTCGGCTTCGGTCTCCAGACCACCCTGTTCGCGGCCTACGAGTCGATGCTCAGCGAGGCCCCGGCGGAGCAGGCCGGCGGCGCCGCCGCCATCGGCGAGACCTCGTACCAGCTGGGCGCCGGCATGGGCATCGCCCTGCTCGGCAGCGTGATGAACGCCGCGTACGGGCCCTCGGTCGCCGGTCTCGCCGGGGTGCCGCGCTCCGCGAGCGAGGCCGCGTCCCACTCGCTCGGCGAGGCGTACCAGGAGGCGGAGCGGATCGGCGGCGCGGCGGGCGAACTGCTGCACGCGACCGCCCGGCACGCCTTCGTCCACGGTCTGCACGTCACGCTGGTCGTCAGCGCGGGGCTGCTGCTGCTCGGCGCGGTGGCCGCGCTGCGGCTGCCGCGGCGCATGGAGGCGGCCGGCGCGGCGCAGGACGAGGCCGTGTCCCCGGCGGCCGGTGAGCCCGCCGCGTGCGAGTCCCGCCCGCCGGTGTCCGGCGGCGCCGCGGGCGCGGTCCCCGGCGCGCGGCACTCCGGCGGCGCGGAGAACCGCGGAGGGGCCGGCGCGGTGCCCGGGTCCCGGCGTTCCGGCGCCGGTGCTCCCGGTCCGGAGTCCGCGCCGGCCGGTACGCCGCCCGGCCGGCGGACGCCGGGTGCCGAGGAGCGCGAGCGCGCCGAAGCCGCCGGGTCTGGACGCACGGCACACTGAGCCGTAACGTCGGGCTGTAACTAGCGTTGCTAGTTTTTGTGCCTGTCGCCAGAAGTCACGCCGCGCGCGCCGCCGGAGGTCACGCCATGTCCGCACCCTCGAAGCCCCCCGCCTTCGACCCCGCCGACCCCCTGGGCCTCGACGACCTGCTCGACGCCGAGGAGCTCGCCGTGCGCGACACCGTCCGCGGCTGGGCCGCCGACCGCGTCCTGCCCGGCATCGCCGACTGGTACGAACGCGGCGAGCTGCCGGGCATCCGCGAGCTGGCCCGTGAACTCGGCTCGATCGGCGCTCTCGGGATGTCCCTCGACGGCTACGGCTGCGCCGGGGCGTCCGCGGTCCAGTACGGCCTCGCCTGCCTGGAACTGGAGGCCGCCGACTCGGGCATCCGCTCCCTCGTCTCCGTGCAGGGCTCCCTCGCCATGTACGCGATCCACCGCTTCGGCTCGGAGGAGCAGAAGCAGCGCTGGCTGCCCGGCATGGCGGCCGGCGAGATCATCGGCTGCTTCGGCCTCACCGAACCGGACCACGGCTCCGACCCCGCCGGCATGCGCACCCACGCCAAGCGCGAGGGCTCCGACTGGGTGCTCACCGGCCGCAAGATGTGGATCACCAACGGGTCCGTCGCCGGGGTCGCCGTGGTCTGGGCGCAGACCGACGACGGCATCCGCGGTTTCGTGGTGCCCACCGACAGCCCCGGCTTCTCCGCACCGGAGATCAGGCACAAGTGGTCGCTGCGGGCATCCGTGACCAGCGAGCTGGTGATGGACGGCGTACGGCTGCCCGCCGACGCGGTGCTGCCGGAGGTCACCGGGCTCCGCGGGCCGCTCAGCTGTCTGAGCCACGCCCGCTACGGCATCGTGTGGGGTTCCATGGGGGCCGCGCGGGCGAGTTTCGAGGCGGCGCTCGACTACGCGCGCACCCGCGAGCAGTTCGGCCGGCCGATCGGCGGCTTCCAGCTCACCCAGGCCAAGCTCGCCGACATGGCCGTCGAACTCCACAAGGGCATCCTGCTCGCGCACCACCTCGGCCGGCGCATGGACGCCGGACGGCTGCGACCGGAGCAGGTCAGCTTCGGGAAGCTCAACAACGTGCGCGAGGCGATCGAGATCTGCCGCACCGCCCGCACGATCCTCGGCGCGAACGGGATCTCCCTGGAGTACCCGGTGATGCGGCACGCGACCAACCTCGAATCGGTGCTCACCTACGAGGGCACCGTCGAGATGCACCAGCTGGTCCTGGGCAAGGCGCTCACCGGCCTCGACGCCTTCCGGTAGTCGGGGGGCCGGCGGGCGCCCTGCTCAGCTCTGGTTGAAGAAGCCGTCCTGCGCGCGGCCGGAGGGGTCCCCGCTGACGATCTGCGTGTCGGCGGGGGTGAGCAGGAACACCCGCGTGGCCACCCGCTCGATCGATCCGCGCAGACCGAAGCAGAGCCCCGCGGCGAAGTCGACCACCCGCTTCGCGTCACCGGGCTCCATCGAGGTCAGGTTCACGATGACGGGGACGCCGTCACGGAACAGCTCGCCGATGCCGCGGGCGTCCCGGAACCCGTCCGGGGAGACGGTCGCGATCCGGCGTCCCTCCTGCGACGCGGATTCGGAGGCCACGCGTACCCGGGGGTCGGTGACCCATGCGTCACCCGCCTCCTGACCCTCGGCGTACTCGTCGTCGTAGTAACGCCCGTCGTCCTCGACGAGTCCCAGCCAGGCGCTCGCCTTGCGTACCGAACCCATGGACGCCTCCTTCCGCTGCTGCAGTGGTCGCACTGCGGTCTCTGTCGTATCCGCACCCCTATGGTCGTCCATAATGCGGATCGCGCGCCAAGTGGATAGTCGGCGCGCAGGAGATTCGTGACGGTACTGGTGCAGAAGATGTGGCGGTTCGTCAAGGTTCTTCCTGTGCAGGGGGCATGAGGGGATCAAAATATAAAAGTCGGACCAGACGGGTGACGCCGGGGGCGTCCGGGTGAACGGGCTCATCGATACGATGCCCCCGATGAGTTGAACGACTCCCGGGGGATCGTCTGTGTTCGGAATAGTCAGACCCTGTACGCACCGGCTCGGTGACGCGCTCAGGACCGAGTGGATGGCGCATCTGTGCGGGCTCTGCCTGGCACTGCGGGCGGACCACGGGCAGTTCGCCCGCGTCGTGACCAACTACGACGGCCTGATCGTCTCGGTTCTGACGGAGGCTCAGACCGAACGCACGCCCCGGGCCCGCCGCACCGCCGGACCCTGTCCGCTGCGCGCCATGCGCACCGCCCCCGTCGCCCGGGGCGAGGGGGCGAAGCTGGCCGCCGCCGTGTCGCTGGTCCTCGCCTCCGCCAAGGTGCGCGACCATGTCGCCGACGGCGACGGCCTGCTGGCCCGCCGCCCCGTCGCCGCGGCCGCCCGCCGGGTCGCGGCCGGCTGGGACCGGGCCGGCGCCCGTTCCGGCGCCGCGCTCGGATTCGACACCGCCGTCCTCGTCGACGCCGTCGACCGGCAGACCGGCATCGAGGCCCTGGCGGGACCCGGCACCCCGCTGCTCACCGTCACCGAGCCCACCGAGACGGCCACCGCCGCGGCCTTCGCCCATACCGCCGTGCTGGCGGACCGCCCGGAGAACACCGCCCCGCTCGCCGAGGCCGGACGGCTCTTCGGGCGCCTCGCGCACCTGCTGGACGCGGTCGAGGACCAGGCCGCCGACGCCGCCTGCGGCGCCTGGAACCCGCTCACCGCGACCGGCACCCCGCTCACCGAGGCCCGCAGGCTGGCCGACGACGCCGTGCACGGCATCCGGCTCGCGCTGCGCGACGCCGACTTCGTCGACGACCGCCTGGTCCACGTGCTCCTCGCCCACGAGCTGCGCACCTCCGTGGACCGGGCCTTCTCCACCACGACCTGCTCGCACCAGCCGGGCCCGTACGCTCCCGGCAACCCCTACGCCCCGGGCGGCCCCGGCCCCGGCGGCCCGCTGCCCCCCGAGCCGCCCCGTCGCGACCGGCGCGGGCTGATCGCGGGCTGCCTGGTGTGGGCGGGACTCGCCTGCACCTGCCAGATGTGCTGCGGCACCCACGAGGACCCGTGGAGCGGGGAGCGCAAGGAAGGCCTGTGCAGCAGCTGCGACTGCGGCAGCTGCTGCGACTGCTGCTCCTGCTGCTCGGACGGCTGCTCCTGCTGCGAGGGCTGCGACTGCAACTGCGACTGCTGAGCCGCTCACACGCGAGCTGCTGAGCCGCACACAGACGGACGGCTGAGCCGCACACACACGGACTGCTGAGCCGCACCCACACGAGAGGCACGGCACGACGCCCCGCCGGGAATGCTCCTGACGGGGCGTCGGTCCGTGCCGGAACCGGACGGCGGCGCGGCGCCGTCCGGCCGGCCGGTCACGTGATCTCGGGCGGCGAGATCTGCGAGGTCTCGATCGCCGACTCGCTCGTCCCCCACTTCTCCAGGATGCGGTCGTAGGTCCCGTCCGCCTTGAGCTTGTTCACCGCGGCCTGGAAGGCGGGCGCCAGCGGGGTGCCCTTCTTGAAGGCGAAGCCCACGTCGAGCCGCTTGAACTCGTTGAGGAACGTGGTGCCCGGCTGCTGGGTCACCGCGTAGCGCAGCCCGTTGATGGTGCTCATCACGATGTCGCTGCGCCCCTGGTGGAGGGAGATCCACACGGCGCCGGGCTCCGCGTAGGTCTGCACCTCGTACGGCTTCTCGCCGGCCGCCGCGCAGACGCCCTTGTTCTTCTCCAGCACGGCCTCGAAGGTGGTGCCCGCGCCGGTGGCGACCTTCAGGCCGCACAGGTCCTCGAAGGCGGACACCTTGCCGGGCGACGACTTCTCCAGCGCCGCGAAGCCCTGACCGTCGTTGATGTAGGTGACGAAGTCGATGGTCTTCCGGCGTTCCTCGGTCACACCGAAGTTGCCGGTGCCGACGTCGTACTTGCCGCTGCCGAGGGAGGGCAGGATCGCCTCGAAGCCGGCGACCTCGCGCTCCAGCCGCAGGCCGAGCACCTTGGCGACGGCGTCGGCGAAGTCGATGTCCTGGCCGACGAGGGTTTTGCCGTCCTTGAGATAGGTGGCGTTCGGCGGGTTGCCGATGGCCGCCGCGATCTTGAGGGTGCCCCGGTCGCGGATGTCCGCGGGCAGCAGATCCGCCGCCGCCCGGTCCTTCTTCACCTGGGAGACCACGTCGGTGACGGGCAGTTCCCCCTGCCCGGCGGGTGCGGCGCCCTTGGCCGCCGGCGCCGGCTGCGCGGCGCCGCCGTCCCCGCCCCCGCCCGAACCGCAGGCGGTGAGGGTCAGCGCGGTGGCGGTGATCAGCGCGAACGTCAGCGAATGGCGTGTCCTGCTCATGAGACGTGGTTCTCCAGGTGTTTTTCGAACGGCAGCGGGCCGATCGACTCCGGATCTGCGGACAGATCGAAGAGGGGGCGGTAACCGGCGGCCAGGTAGAGGCCCTTGGCCTCGGGCTGCCGTGGTCCGGTGGTCAGGAAGATCCGTGCGTAGCCGCGTTCGGCGGCGTCGAGCTCCAGCACGCGCAGCACCCGCCGGGCGAGCCCCCGGCGGCGGTGCGCCGAGTGCGTCCAGATCCGCTTGAGCTCGGCGGTCGTCGCGTCGAAGCGGCGGTACGCGCCCCCGGCGACGGGCCGGCCGCGCTCCAGGAGCAGCAGGAAGGCGCCGTCGGGCGGGGCGAACTCCGCGGGTGCGTACCGCTGGAGGTCCTCGGCGGACCCGTAGCGGGTCAGGTACTCGTGGGCCAGTTCCGCGAGCAGCGGGCCGGCCAGGGGATCGTCGGCCGTGGTCCGCCGCACGGACAGCGCGGGGCCAGGGCTCGGGGAGACGGTCATGCGTGTCCCGGGTTCGGTGTCCGCCCGGTCCTGGCGGACGGGCGGGCAGGACGGAGGTACGCGAGAGGTGCGGCGAGGGGAGCCGCGGAGGTACGGGAGTGTGAAGGCACGCGGGGCGTCGGAAGACGGACGGGAGGCGTGGCCGCCTCGGGGCGTGTGGCGGAAGCAGCTCCGTCCGCCCGGAGGGCGGGGCCTGCGGCATCCGGTGCGTGCGGTCGCGAGGCGGAGGATCATCCTCGTACCGGGCGTACGCGGACGACTCCGGCAACGCGGCACGGGGGCACCTCCCAGCGGTGGCCGGGGGAGTGCGTGCCGGGTGGCGCGGGCCAGGAGGGACTATCGCAACACGCCCAGGGGCGGCGGCGGGACACCCCGGCGCGGGGCGCGGGGTTCACCGGAAGCACTGCGGCAGGACGGCCTGCGCCGGCGGACGCGACGGGGCCGCTACAGCGGAGGACGGCTCAACAGGAAGAGGACCACACGCGACCGAAGTCGATGTGGGAGCGCGTGACCAGCCACTGCTGTGAATGCATGGCCCAAGTGGAGCAGGCTTCCCGTCCCCGCGTCAACTGCCGGGCGGTCAGGCGCCCACAGTCCGGACGGGCTTGACAGAACGGGTGCCGGGCCGCTTACCTCGGGGCTCACGACCGCTGCTGAGGGGCGCGGTCGCACGTGTCCCGTGAAGGCACCACCCGTGTTCGATCTCTGCATCCACGGAGCCTTCGCATGGCCGTGCCCACCGACGCCCTCCCCGTGTCGCCTCCCGCCAGGACCGACGACCCGTCCCCGCCGCGCATCGTGCCGGCGCGCAGGACGGGCCAGTGGCTGGCCGCCGCCGTCGTCCTGCTGCTGCTGGCGGTCGTCGCCGCCTCCGTCGTCCGCAACGACGCCTTCATGTGGCCCGTGGTCGGCGAGTACTTCACCTCCGCGTCCGTGCTGCGCGGCCTGGGGCTCACCCTCTGGCTGACCGCCGTGGTCATGGTGCTCGGCTTCGCCCTCGGCACCCTGCTCGCCGTGATGCGGCTGTCCGCCAACCCGGTGCTCGCCCATGTCAGCCACGGCTACATCTGGCTGCTGCGCTCCACCCCGCTGCTGGTGCAGCTCCTGTTCTGGTTCAACATCGGCGCCCTGTACCCGCAGATCTTCGGCGTGCGCACCGTCGACCTGCTCGGTCCGGTGACCATCGCCGTCATCGGGCTCACCCTCCACGAGGCCGCCTACGCCGCGGAGGTAGTCCGCGGCGGCATCCTCTCCGTCGAGCCGGGCCAGATCGAGGCCGCCCAGTCGCTCGGCCTCGGGCGCGGCCGGCGGCTGCGGCGGATCGTGCTGCCGCAGGCCATGCGCGCCATCGTGCCCCCGGCGGGGAACATGCTCATCGGCACCCTCAAGGGCACCTCGATCGTCAGCGTCATCGCCGTGCAGGACCTGCTCTACTCCGTGCAGCTCGTCTACCACCGCACCTACCAGGTGGTGCCGCTGCTGCTGGTCGCCACCATCTGGTACGCCGCGGTCACCACGGTCCTCTCCGTCGGACAGCACTACGTCGAGAAGCACTACGCACGCGGCACGGTCGGTGCCCGGTGACCTCCCTCGCGATCATCGGCGCCGGGCCGCGGGGGACCGGCGTCCTGGAGAGACTCGCGGCCAGCCTGCCCGAGCTGTACGGCGGGCTGCCCCTCGACATCCACCTCGTCGACCCCCACCCGCCCGGCGGCGGACGGATATGGCGCCACGACCAGTCGCCCCTGCTGTGGATGAACTCCATGGCCCAGGACGTCACCATGTTCACCGACGACACCGTCCGCCAGGACGGCCCCGTCGTACCCGGCCCCACGTACGCCGAGTGGTCCGGAACCGACGGGCAGCGCTTCCCCACCCGGCGGGAGCAGTCGGCCTATCTGCGCTGGGTGTACGAGCGCGCCCGGGCCGCCCTGCCCCCGACCGTCACCGTGCACGAGCACCGCACCACCGCCCTGCGGGTCGAGGGGACCCCCGGCGGACGGCAGCGCGTACGGCTGGCCGGCCGCGACCTTCCCCTGGAGGCAGACGCGGTGGTGCTCGCCCTCGGCCACCTGGATGCCGGACCGGACGCCGAGCAGCGGCGCCTGGCCGCCTTCGCCCGCCGCCACGGGCTCCTCCACCTGCCGCCGGACTTCACCGCCGACGCCGACCTCGACGCCCTGCCCGCCGGGGAACCGGTCCTCGTCCGCGGGTTCGGGCTCGCCTTCGTCGACCTCATGGTGCTGCTCACCGAGGGCCGGGGCGGCCGCCACCACGACGGGGAGTACCTGCCGTCCGGGCGCGAGCCGGTGCTCTGGGTCGGCTCGCGCCGGGGCGTGCCGTACCGCTCCAAGATCGGCTACACCACCGCCGAACGCCCGCCGCTGCCCCGCTTCTTCGGACCGCAGCAGATCGCCGAGCTGCGCGACCGCGCCCCGCGCCCCGACTTCCGGCGCGACATCTGGCCACTCGTCGCCAAAGAGCTCGGCTGGGCCCACTACCACCGGCTGTTCACCGCCCACCCCGAGCGCACCGCGTCGCCCTGGCCCGACTTCGAGAAGGCGTACGCCGCCGCGCCACCGGGCAGCCCCGAACTGGCCGCGCTCGCCGCCGTCGCGGTGCCCGACCCCGCCGACCGGCTCGACCTCGCCGCGCTCGACCGCCCGCTCGCCGGAGTGCGCCACACCTCGGCCGAGGAGCTCCAGGAGGAGCTGCGCGCCCACATCGCCGCGGACCTCGACCGCCGCCACGACCCGCGGTACAGCCAGGACCTCGCCGTCTTCCACGGGCTGCTCTCCGTCTACGGCCAGTTGCTCACCCTGGGGGGTGACATCGACGGCGGCTGGCACGGCTTCTTCAGCTACCTCGCCTCCGGCCCGCCCGGGCCCCGGCTGCGGCAGCTGCTGGCCCTCTCACGGGCGGGTGTCGTCCGCTTCGCCGGTCCGGACATCGCCGTCACCGCGGACGAGGAGCGCGGGGTGTTCGCCGCCACCGGAGCCACCCTGCCCGGCGAACGGATCGAGGCCCGCGCCCTGGTCGAGGCCCGGCTGCCCGATGCGACCAGGGAACTCACCCGCAGCCCGCTGATGCGGTCCCTGTACGAGGACGGCGCCGCGTCCGGCGCAGGAGGGCTGCTCGCCGTGGACCCCGCCGACGGGCGGGTGCTCGACCGCGCCGGACGGGCGCATCCGCGCCGGTTCGCGCTCGGCCCGCACACCACCGCGCACGGCGGGGGCGCGTTCCCCCGGCCGCGCACCGGCGGACCGGCGTTCCGGCAGAACGACGCGACCGCGCGGGCCGCGCTCACCCTCCTGCGGGACCTGGAGTGTCCCGGCGCCGGCGACGCGGCCCGCCGGCCCGCCTGACACCGGGCCTCCCGCAGCCGCGCCGCCCCGCGGGCCGTGCCCGCACCGTGCGCGACGCGCGCACGCAGACCCCCGTCCCTCCCACCGCACCCCGGGAACCGCCATGTCCCTCGCCACCGATCCGCCCACCGCCGGGCCCCCGCCGCCGGACCCTCCGGGCACGGCCCCGGCCGAAGCGCCCGCCCCCGAAGCCCCCGCCCCCGAAGTGCCGCAGCTGCGGATCGTGCGCCTGCGCCACCCCTGGCGGTGGGTCGCCGTCGCCGCGACGGCGGTGGTGGTCGCCCAGTTCGCCCATGGCCTGATCACCAACCCCGGCTGGGAATGGGACGTCTTCGCCCGGTTCTTCACCGCGGAGACCGTCGTGAAGGCCGTCTGGGTCACCCTCCAGCTCACCTTCTACGGCACCGCCATCGGCTTCGCCCTCGGCATCCTGCTCGCCTTCATGCGGCTCTCCCGCAGCCGCTTCCTCTCCGGTGTCGCCTTCACCTACATCTGGGCGTTCCGGTCGATCCCGCTGATCGTGCAGCTGCTGTTCTGGTTCAACCTCGCCTACCTCTACAAGGAGCTCCAGTTCGGCATCCCGTTCGGGCCGGGCTTCGTCTCCTTCGACACGATGGGCCTGGTCGGCGCGATGAGCGCCGCCGTCCTCGGGCTCGCGCTGCACCAGGCGGCCTACGCGGCCGAGATCGTGCGCGCCGGAGTGCTCTCCGTCGACAGCGGGCAGACCGAGGCCGCCGCGGCGCTCGGCATCCCCCGGCTGCGGCAGGCCCGCCGCATCGTGCTGCCTCAGGCGATGCGCTCCATCCTGCCGAACGCCGCCAACGAGATCATCTCGCTCTTCAAGGGCACCTCGATCGTCTCCGTCATGGCGATCGGTGAGCTCTTCTACCAGGTCCAGGTCGTCTACGGACGCAACGGCCGGGTCGTGCCGCTGCTGATGGTCGCCACGGTCTGGTACATCCTCCTGACCACCGCGCTCTCCGTCCTCCAGCACTACGTCGAACGCCACTACGCCAAGGGAGCAGCGCGATGAGCGACGCCATGGTCGAAGTCCGGTCCGTCCACAAGAGTTTCGGGTCGCTGGAGGTGCTGCGCGGCATCGACCTCGACGTGCGCACCGGTGAGGTCACCGTCGTCCTCGGCCCGTCCGGATCGGGGAAGTCGACGCTGCTGCGCACCATCAACCACCTGGAGAAGGTCGACCGCGGCTGGGTCAGCGTCGACGGAACCCTGATCGGCTACCGCCGCTCGGGGGACAAGCTGTACGAACTCCCCGAGCGGGAGGTGCTCAAGCAGCGCACCCGGATCGGCTTCGTCTTCCAGAACTTCAACCTCTTCCCGCACCTGACGGTCCTCGACAACATCGTCGAGGCCCCCGTCTCCGCCCTCGGCCGCCCCCGCAGGGAGGCGGTCGCCGCCGCGGAGAAGCTGCTGGCGCGCGTCGGGCTCGCCGACAAGGCCGCCGCCTATCCCAAGCAGCTCTCGGGCGGCCAGCAGCAGCGGGTGGCCATCGCCCGCGCCCTCGCCCTCGAACCGAAGCTGCTGCTGTTCGACGAGCCGACCTCGGCGCTCGACCCGGAACTCGTGGGCGAGGTCCTCGACGTCATCAAGGACCTCGCGGCCCAGGGCACCACGATGATCGTCGTCACCCATGAGATCGGCTTCGCCCGCGAGGTCGCCGACACCGTCGTCTTCATGGACGACGGCCGGATCGTCGAACAGGGCCCGCCCGGCGAGGTGCTCGACAGCCCCCGCCAGGAGCGCACCCGTGCCTTCCTCTCCAAGGTCCTGTGAGCGCCACCGCTCCCGGGCCGCTCGTCCCGCCGGTCGTCCGCGGGCCGTTCGTCCCGGCCTCCGTTCCCGGGCCGGTCGTCCCGCCGTTCGCCCGCGGGCCGTTCGTCCCGTCCCTCTCCCGTACCGCCACTCGTCGCAAGGAGCACACCGTGCCGTCCCGCCGCACCCTTCTGGCCGCCGCCGCCACTCTCGCCGCCTCCGCACTCCTCACCGCCTGCGGGACGAGCGACGCCGCCGACAACACCGTCCGGCCCGACGGGCACAAGGGCGCCGGCATCAACATCGGCCCCGACCAGGACCGCATCCGCGGCAAGAAGAACGACGCCGCGGCGGCGAAGCTGCCCGCCGCGATCCGGGAGCGCGGCACGCTGCGCATCGGCGCGAGCGCCGACGCCTCGCCCCCGCTCGGCTTCTACGCCACCGACGACAAGACCCGTATCGGGTCCGAGATCGACCTGGCGACCCTGGTCGCCGACACCCTCGGCCTGAAGGTGGAGTTCGAGGCGGTCTCCTGGGAGAACCTCTTCGTCGGGCTGGACAGCTCCAAGTTCGACGCCGTGTTCTCCAACGTCACCGTGACCGAGGAGCGCAAGGAGAAGTACGACTTCGCCACCTACCGGCTCGACGACCTGGCCTTCGAGACGAAGAAGGGCGCGGGCGCCATCAAGGGGCCCGCCGACGTCGCGGGCAAGAAGATCTCGGTCTCCTCCGGTACCAACCAGGAGAAGATCCTGGTCGACTGGAGCGAGCAGAACGAGAAGGCCGGGCGCGATCCGGTGGACATCGTGTACTTCCAGAAGGACACCGACTACTACCTCGCCCTCCAGTCCGGACGGATCGACGCCCACCTCGGCCCCCACCCGTCCGCCGCCTACCACGTCGCCTCCGCCGGCCAGACCGAGATCGCCGGCAAGCTCTCCGGCGGCGGCGACCAGGTGCAGGGCAAGATCGCGGCCACCACGAAGAAGGACAGCGGCCTGGTCGAGGCGTACGCCGCCGCGATCGACCACGTCATCCAGGACGGCTCCTACGCCAAGGTGCTGGACCGCTGGGGTCTGGCGAGCGAGGCCGTCCCGAAGTCGGAGATCAACCCGCCGGGTCTGCCCAAGCCGCGGGACTGACCCGCAGACCCGACCCCGTCGCCACCGAAAGGCCGTTCCATGCCAGCCCCCGCCCCGCTCCACCTCGCCGCCGAGATCGGCGGACCGCCCCATGACGACCCCGGCCGGCTTCTCGGGCTCGCCCGGACCGCCGAGGAGGGGCTGCTCGACTTCGTCACCCTGGCCGACTCCTTCGGCGGCCCCGGTCCCGACGCGCTCGGGGCCCTCGCCCGGATCGCGCCGGAGACCCGCCGGATCGGCCTGGTGCCCACCGTGACCACCACCCACACCGAGCCGTTCCACGTGCAGGCGGGTGTCGCCACCCTCGACTGGGTCAGCCGGGGCCGGGCGGGCTGGCGTGTCGATGTGTCGACATCGGCCGCGGAGAACCGGCTCGTCGGCCGCCGGGAACTCCTCGGCCCCGAAGCCGCCTGGGCGGAGGCGGGCGAGGTGGCAGAGGTCTCGCGGCTGCTGTGGGACAGCTGGGAGGACGACGCCGAGATACGCGACACGCCGACAGGCCGCTTCGTCGACCGCGACAAGCTCCACTACGTCGACTACCGGGGCACGGCCTTCGGCGTCCGGGGGCCGTCGATCGTGCCCCGGCCGCCGCAGGGCCACCCCGTCACCGTCGTCGACGCGTCGGCGGCGGTGAGCCGGGACACCGCGGCCCGCCACGCCGACGTCGTGCTGCTGCGGGCCGGGACCGCCGAGGAGACGGCGGCCCGGGGCACGGAACTCCGTGCCCGGGCCGCCGCCCTGGGCCGGGACCCGGGGACGCTGCGGATCCTCGCCACCCTCGTCGTCGACCTCGGTGACGGGCCCGCCGCCTCCGCGCCGGGCGGCGGACACTTCGGCGGCAGCCCCGCCGGACTCGCGGACCTGATCGCCCGGTGGCACGCCGGCGGCGCCGTGGACGGCTTCCACCTCGTGCCCCTGGCCCCGGACACCGGCCTAGCCCGGCTCACCGCGGGCACCGTCGCCGCCCTGCGCGAGCGGGGCCTGTTCCGCGACCGGTACGAGGACACCACCCTGCGCGGGCACCTCCGGCTCGCCCGCCCCGCCAACCACTTCGCCACCACCGGGGGAGCCTCATGACCACCGGCCCGACGCCGCCGCGCAAGCAGATCCACCTCGCCGCCCACTTCCCCGGGGTCAACAACACCACGGTGTGGGCCGATCCCCGGTCCGGGAGCCAGATCGACTTCGACTCCTTCGTCCACCTCGCCCGCACCGCGGAGCGCGGCCTCTTCGACTTCTTCTTCCTCGCCGAGGGGCTGCGGCTGCGCGAGCACAAGGGCCGCGTCCACGACCTCGACGTCGTCGGCAGGCCCGAGTCGATCACCGTCCTGAACGCCCTCGCGGCGGTCACCGACCGTCTCGGCCTGGCCGCCACCGTCAACGCCACCTTCAACGAACCCTGGGAGCTGGCCCGCCGCCTCGCCTCGCTGGACCTGCTGAGCGGCGGCCGCGCCGCCTGGAACGTCGTCACCTCGTCCGACGCGTTCACCGGCGAGAACTTCCGGCGCGGCGGGTTCCTCGACCGGGCCGACCGCTACACCCGGGCCGCCGAGTTCGTCGCCGCGGCCCGCGCGCTGTGGGACGCGGCCGGCGCGGGGCAGCGCTCCTTCGCCTGGTCCGGAGACCACTTCGCCATCGCCGGGGAGAGCACCCCGCCCCGCTCCCCGCAGGGACGGCCCGTGGTCATCCAGGCCGGGGACTCCGACGAGGGGCGGGAGTTCGCCGCCTCGGCCGCCGACGTCATCTTCACCCGGCACGGAACCCTGGAGGCCGGCCGGGCCTTCTACCGCGACGTCAAGCGGCGGCTGCCCCGGCACGGCCGCCGCGAGGAGGACCTCAAGCTGATGCCCGGGGTCACGGTCGTCCTCGGGGACACCGCCGCCGACGCCCAGGAGCGCGCCGCCGAGATCCGCCGGCAGCAGATCTCCCCGCAGAACGCGATCCACGCGCTGGAACTCGTCTGGGGCCGGGACCTCTCCGCGTACGACCCCGACGGACCGCTGCCGGACGTCGACCCGGACCCGGACTCCGCCCTCGTCCAGGGCCGGGTGCGCCACGCCGACCCGTTCGAGGCGGCGGCCCGCTGGCGCGCGCTCTCCGAGGAGAAGGGGCTGTCGATCCGGCAGACGGTCATCGAGACCACCAGCCGCCAGTCGTTCATCGGCACCCCGTCGGCGGTGGCGGCCGCGATGGCCGAGTTCGTCGAGCGGGACGCGGCCGACGGCTTCATCCTCGTGCCCCACCTCACCCCCGGCGGCCTCGACGGCTTCGTCGACACGGTGGTGCCGCTCCTCCAGGAGCGCGGCGTGTTCCGCACCCGGTACACCGGCACCACGCTGCGCGAGCACCTCGGTCTCACCGGGACCGGTGTGGAAAGGTCGGCGGCATGAGCACGGACGCATCCGCCGGGTACGACCGGCGTGACTGGCAGGAATGGCACGAACAGCGCATCGCGAGCGCCGGCGAGCCGTACGGTCCGCTGTCCCTGACGGGCACCCACTGGCTCGCCGACCACCCCGAGGGGCGAATTCCGGCCGTCCCGGGGCTCTGGGCGGACGACGGCGACCACGTGCTGCTGACCGCGGGCGGAGAGGACGGCCTCACCCTCGACGGCAAGCCGTTCACCGGCACCGTCGCCCTCGCCCCCGATCATGCGCCCATCCCCGCTTCCCGGGTCGCCCACGGCGACCGGCGGCTGGTCGTCCTGCGGCGCGAAGGGCTCTGGGCGGTGCGGGACTTCGACCCCCGTGCGCCGGCCCGCCGGGCGTTCACGGGCATCGAGGCCACGCCGTACGACCCCCGCTGGCGGGTCCGGGGACGCTTCCGGCCGTACGGGGAGCACCGGAGCGTCCGGGTGGAGAACGCGGACGGACGCGAACGCGGGCTCGGTCTCGGCGGCGAGATCGTCTTCGCGCTCGACGGGACCGAGCACACCCTCCGGGCGGCCGTCGAGGCCGACGGCTCGCTGTGGGCGGTCTTCGCCGACGCCACCAGCGGGGACGGCAGCTACCGGTTCCGCTTCCTGCGGCCCGGGGCCCCCGCGGCCGACCTCGCGGTGGACGTCGACTTCAACCGCGCGCTGCTCCCGCCGTGCGCCTTCGCCGACCACTTCATCTGCCCCTTCCCGCCGCCCGGGAACACCCTCCCGGTGGCGGTCGCCGCCGGTGAGCGGAACCTGGCGGAAGGCTGATCCGTCCCACCGGACGACCGGGCGCGGCACGCCGCGCGGCGCCCCGGGAGCGAAGGGCTCCCGGGGCGCCGCGCCGTGCCCGCGAACAGCGGCCGGAATCCGCCCTTGTCAGGCATTCCCGCCCTTGTGCGGCCGGTTGGCGCCGCCAATACTCCCGACCAGCGCTCGCCAGGGGCACGGACTGTCCGGAAACGGACGGCACCTGCCCGCCGGCCGCGCCTCACGGGCCCCGACCCCACGAACGGGCCCCCTTTCCCCTCGGGAGGAACGACACGTGAGGATCAAGCGCACCATCCCCGGCAGCACCTCCGGCAGACGGGGCCGTCTGCTCGCCGCCGCCACCGGTCTGATCGCGGCCGCGGCGCTGGCCGTCCCCACCGCCACCGCCTCCGCCGACCAGCAAGGGACCTTCGGCGCGGCCCAGCTCGCCGCCGCGAGCGACGCCGTGCTCGCAGCCGACGTGCCGGGCACCGCCTGGCACGTCGACCGGGCCACCGGCACCCTGGTCGTCACCGCCGACTCCACCGTCTCCCGCGCCGAGATCGCCGCCATCAAGCGCGAGGCGGGCCCGCAGGCCGGAGCCCTGCGCATCGAACGCACCCCGGGCACCTTCTCCAAGCTCATCGCCGGCGGCGACGCCATCTACGCCAGCAGCTGGCGCTGCTCGCTCGGCTTCAACGTCCGCAGCGGCAGCACCTACTACCTGCTGACCGCCGGCCACTGCACCGACGGCGCGGGCACCTGGTACACCAACTCCGCCCGGACCACCGCCATCGGGCCCACGGCCGGGTCGAGCTTCCCCGGCAACGACTACGGCCTGGTGCGCTACACCAACACCTCGCTCGCCCACCCGGGCACCGTCGGCGGCGTCGACATCACCGGCGCGGCCAACGCGACCGTCGGCATGTCCGTCACCCGCCGCGGCTCCACCACCGGCACCCACAGCGGCACCGTCACCGGCCTCAACGCCACCGTCAACTACGGCGGCGGCGACGTCGTCTACGGCATGATCCGTACCAACGTCTGCGCCGAACCGGGCGACTCGGGCGGCCCGTTGTACTCCGGGAGCAGGGCCATCGGCCTGACCTCCGGCGGCAGCGGCAACTGCTCGACCGGCGGCACGACGTTCTTCCAGCCGGTCACCGAGGCGCTCAGCGCCTACGGGGTCAGCGTGTACTAGGGAACGCCCTCCGGGTGTACCGGGGGAACGCCCTTTGGCCGCGGAGACCGCCCCCTGCCGCACCCGCGACGAGCCCCCGCCCGGACCGCCGGGCGGGGGCTCCTGTCATGGGCGGACCGCCCATGACAGGAGCCCATTTCGTGAAGGCGGTGTGAACGCACCCGTGTTGTCGTGTGCCCGTCCAGAAGTCGGCCTTGTGTGCGAGTGCGACGCCTCGGAATAGTGAGCGCGTCCACCTCCGCTCCCGGACACCCCACTTGTCCCGGGCGCGGCCCCCCACAGGAGGTCACCTTTGAAGCACCGTCGCATAACCCGGAGGAAGACCGCCGTCGCCGGCGGCGCCGTCGTCGCGCTGCTCGCCGCGGGTTTCACCTTCCAGAGTGCGAACGCCAGTGACAACCCCGAGCAGTTCTCGGTCAAGGCGCTGACCGCGCCCGCGGCCGGGACGCTCGCGCTCTCCCTCAAGTCCGACCTCGGCGCGGACGAGGCCGGTTCCTACTACGACACCGAGGCGAAGGCCCTCGTCGTCAACGTCCTCTCGCAGGAGGCGGCGACGACCGTGCGCGAGGCCGGCGGCAAGGCCCGGATCGTCCAGAACACCCTCGCCGAACTGACCGGGGCGCGCCAGACGCTCTCCGACAAGGCCGCCATCCCCGGCACCTCCTGGGCGACCGACCCGGTCACCAACAGGGTCGTCGTGACGGCCGACCGCACGGTCGCGGGTGCGGAGCTCACCAAGCTGAAGAAGGTCGTCGAGGGCCTCGGCGCCAAGGCCGAGCTGAAGCGGACCGCGGGCGAGTTCACCACCTTCGCCTCGGGCGGCGACGCCATCCACTCCGGCGGCGGCCGCTGCTCCCTCGGCTTCAACGTCGTCAAGGACGGCGAGCCCCACTTCGTCACCGCCGGGCACTGCGGCGAGACCGGCAGCGAGTGGTCGGACTCGGCGGGCGGCGCGGCCATCGGCTCGATGGTCGACTCCCAGTTCCCGGGCAACGACTTCGCGCTGGTGAAGTACAGCGGTGACACCGCGCACCCGAGCGAGGTCAACCTCTACAACGGCAGCGCGCAGGCCATCACCTCCGCGGGCGACGCCACGGTCGGCATGCAGGTGCAGCGCAGCGGCTCGACCACCCAGGTCCACGACGGCGAGGTCACC
The DNA here is from genome assembly GCF_014489615.1 of Streptomyces genisteinicus. Classification (GTDB taxonomy): domain Bacteria; phylum Actinomycetota; class Actinomycetes; order Streptomycetales; family Streptomycetaceae; genus Streptomyces; species Streptomyces genisteinicus. The sequence goes on along the minus strand of NZ_CP060825.1, from coordinate 1,391,081 downwards.
GGCCTCGACGCGACCGTGAACTACGGCAACGGCGACGTCGTCGAGGGGCTCATCCAGACCTCGGTCTGCGCCGAGCCCGGCGACAGCGGCGGCTCGCTCTTCGCGGGCGAGGTGGCGATCGGCCTCACCTCGGGCGGCAGCGGCGACTGCTCCTCGGGCGGGGAGACGTTCTTCCAGCCCGTGACCGAGGCGCTCTCGGCGTTCGGCGCGCAGATCGGCTGAGACCGGTGACGGCGGGCGGCCGGTGACGCGGCCGCCCGGTGTCCGGCGAGGGGATCGGCCGGCACCGCGGCGGTGACGTCCCGTCCGCCGGGGCCCGGACGCCGTCCGGCGTCCTCACGGGCCGGCGTCCACGGCAGGAACATGCGGCGGGGCCGCCCCTTTCGGGGGCGGCCCCGCTGTCGTCGTGCGTCGTGCGCCCTGCCTCCGTCGTCCGGGCCGGGTCAGGTCCGGGCGCCGGAGCGGCCGCGGCCCCGCAGCAGCGCCAGGGCCATGGTGACGGCCGCTCCGCCCACCGCCCACGCGGCCAGCACCCACATCGGGCCGGCCGCCGCGTTGCCGCGGAAGTACGCGATCGAGCGTGCCGTCCAGGTGCCCGCCCCCGGTGGGAGCGCCGGGCCGATCTCCCGCCAGAACGGCGGGAGCAGCGGGTAGGGGTAGGCGCCCCCGGCGCTCGGGTTGCCCGCGACCACGACGACGAGGATCGCCAGGCCGATGCCCACGATGCCGGCCAGTCCCTGGAGGGCCAGCGTCAGCGCGCCGACGGCGAAGACCAGCAGGGTGCCGAGGCCCCACAGGGCCCAGACGCTGCCCGGCAGCGCGTCCAGGACCGGGCCGGCGACCACCGTGCCGAGCAGGCCGGCGGCGATCGAGTACAGCAGCAGGACGCCCAGCCGGATCAGTGCGCGGCTGCCGTTCGCCGGCCGTGCGCCGGCGCTGATGGCGAGGATCGCCGCGCACAGGTAGCCGCCCACGCACCAGCCCACGACCAGGTAGAACGAGGACAGTCCACGGGCGTCGCCCGGCGCCTCGGGGACCACGTCCACCACCCGCACCCGGCGGCCCTCGGCGGCCTCGGCCTCGGTGACGACCGCGGTGAGCGCCTGGGCGAGCGAGGAGCCCGAGCCGCCGGCGACGAGGAGCCGGTCGGCGCCGGCCCGGGGGTCGATGACCAGTGCGCCGTCCACCTCGCGGTTCATGATCTGCCGGCGGGCGGTCGCCTCGTCGGCCGCCGCCCGGGGGTCGAGCGGTTCGCCGGGGAGCCGGTTCAGCCGGTACAGGGACTGGTCGACCGCCTGGGGCGAGACGGAGGTCACCGCCAGGGGGATCCGGTGGGGCGTCGGGTCGTGGAAGGCGCCGACGTACGACGTGATGAAGGCGATCTGGAGCGCCAGCACCCCGAGGACGAGGAGGGCCGCCCGCACGCTCACCGCGTTCCTGGCCTCGGCGGCGAAGCCGGTCCGGGGGCCGTTGCGGGAGCCGGGGCGTGGCTTCGTGCCGGCACGGGTGCCGGTGCCGGCACCCGTGCCGGGGTCGGCGGAGGAGTCGGCACCGGGGGCGTCCCGGTCGTCGTCCGGCCTGTCGCCTGGTGGTCCGTCGTATCTCTGCGCCATGCGCCCACGCTCGGTCCGGGGCCGTGTTCCTGCAGGTGGGGCGGGGCTGAATGGCGTACGGGCGGGGCGGGGGAGTCGCACGGAGATGTATCGTACGAGTGTTCGAAAATTGGTCTATGGTGGAGAACGGGGGAGGTGAGACGGACTGATCCAGGAGGCGCGGGTGCCAGGGTTCACGCATCTGCACACCGTTTCCGGGTTCTCCGTGCGCTACGGAGCCTCCCACCCGGAGCGGCTTGCCGAACGCGCGGCGGAGCGGGGCATGGACGCCCTGGCGCTGACGGACCGCGACACCCTCGCGGGAGCGGTCCGCTTCGCCGAGGCGTGCGCCCGCCACGGCGTGCGCCCGCTGTTCGGCGCGGACCTCGCGGTCGGGGGGCACGAGGTCCGCGCCGGGCACGCCGGGCGCCGCCGCGCACCGGTGCGCGGCGGCGCGTTCGTCGACGAGTCCGCGCACCGGGTCGTCTTCCTCGCCCGCGACCGCGGCGGCTGGGCCGATCTCTGCCGCATGATCACCGCGGCCCACGCCGGGGACGGCGACCGCCCGCTGCTGCCCTGGTCCGCCAACCACGGCGACGGCCTCACCGTGCTCCTCGGCCCCTCGTCGGACGTGGGCGAGGCCCTGACCCGGGGCAGGCCCGACCGTGCGGCCGCGCTGCTCGCTCCCTGGCGGGAGCGGTACGGCGACCGGCTGCGCCTGGAGGTCGTGCACCACGGCCGCACCGGCACCGGTCCCGGTTCGCTGCGCCAGGCCGCCCGCACCCTCGGGCTCGCCGCGGAGCAGGGCGTGCGCGCGGTCCTCGCCAACGCCGTCCGCTACGCCGACCCCGGGCTCGGCCCGGTCGCCGACGTGCTCGACGCGGCCCGCCGCCTGGTGCCCGTCGACCCGCGCAGAGGGCTCGACAGCGGGGAGCGCTGGCTCAAGGACCCGGCGGCCATGGCGCTCACCGCCGAGCGGGTGGCCGAGGCCGCGGGCTTCCGGCGGGACACCGCGCTGCGGCTGCTCGCCATGACAGCCGAGGCGGCCGCGGACGCCGTCGTCGACCCCGAGGGCGACCTGGGAATCGGCAGCGTCCACTTCCCCGAGCCCCGGCTCGTCGGCGCGGAGCGGCGCACCGCGCAGCGGGTGCTGGCCTCCCGCGCCGCCGCGGGCATGGTGCTGCGCGGCTACGACCGGCGCCGCGACTACTGGGAGCGGATGCACCGCGAGCTGGACGTCATCGCCCACCACGGCTTCGCCTCCTACTTCCTGACCGTGGCCCAGGTGGTGCGGGACGTGCAGGAGATGGGTGTGCGGGTGGCCGCGCGCGGCTCGGGCGCGGGGTCCCTCGTCAACCACCTCCTCGGCATCGCGCACGCCGACCCGGTCGAGCACGGCCTGTTGATGGAACGTTTCCTCTCCGAGCGGCGCCGCGTGCTCCCCGACATCGACATCGACGTGGAGTCGGCCCGCCGGCTCGACGTCTACCGCGCGATCATCGGCCGCTTCGGCGCGGAGCGGGTCGCGACCGTGTCCATGCCCGAGACCTACCGGGTCCGGCACGCCGTACGGGACGTGGGCGCGGCCCTTTCCATGGACCCCGCCGAGATCGACCGGATCGCCAAGGCCTTCCCGCACATCCGGGCGCGCGACGCCCGGGCCGCCCTCGACGAGCTGCCCGAACTGCGCGCCGTGGCCGACGACCTGAAGAAGCGCGGACGGATGTGGGACCTGGTCGAGGCCCTGGACGCGCTGCCGCGCGGGGTCGCCATGCACCCCTGCGGCGTCCTGCTCTCCGACGCCTCCCTGCCGGCGCGCACCCCGGTGGTGCCCACCAGCGGGGAGGGCTTCCCCATGTCCCAGTTCGACAAGGACGACGTGGAGAAGCTCGGCCTGCTCAAGCTCGACGTGCTCGGCGTGCGGATGCAGTCGGCGATGGCGCACGCCGTCGCCGAGGTGCGCCGGGCCACGGGGGAGGAGCTGGACCTCGACGACCCCGTCCAGGTGCCGCCCGGCGACCCGGAGACCTACCGCCTCATCAGGTCCGCCGAGACGCTGGGCTGCTTCCAGATCGAGTCCCCCGGCCAGCGCGACCTGGTCGGCCGCCTCCAGCCGGAGACCTTCCACGACCTGGTCGTCGACATCTCGCTGTTCCGGCCGGGCCCGGTCGCCGCCGACATGGTGCGCCCGTTCATCGAGGCGCGTCACGGCCGGGCGCCGGCCCGCTACCCGCACCCCGACCTGGAGGAGGCGCTGAAGGGCACCCACGGTGTGGTCGTCTTCCACGAGCAGATCATCGAGATCGTGGACATCATGACCGGCTGCGGCCGGGCGGAGGCCGACCGGGTACGGCGCGGGCTGTCCGACCCCGAGTCGCAGAGCAGGATCAAGGTCTGGTTCGGCGAGCGCGCCGGGGAGAGGGGGTACGCGCCCGAGACGGTCGGCCGCACCTGGGAGATCGTCGAGGCCTTCGGCTCGTACGGCTTCTGCAAGGCGCACGCGGTCGCCTTCGCCGTCCCCACCTACCAGTCGGCCTGGCTCAAGACCCACCACCCGGCCGCCTTCTACGCGGGGCTGCTCACGCACGACCCCGGGATGTACCCCAAGCGCCTGCTGCTGGCGGACGCCCGGCGGCGCGGGGTGCCCGTGCTGCCGCTGGACGTCAACCGGTCGGCGGCCGCTCATCGAATCGAACTGGTGTCTGGTTCGGGGGCGGGGTCGGAGTCCGGGTCCGGTCCGGGGTCTGAGCCGGGTCCGGTGTCCGGTCCGGGTCCGGGTCCGGGTGCGGGGCCGGTGTCCGGTCCGGGACGCTGGGGGCTGCGGCTCGCGCTGTCCGACGTCCACGGCATCAGCGAGGACGAGGCCGCCCGCATCGAGGAGGGGCGGCCGTACGCCTCGCTGCTCGACTTCTGGCAGCGCGCCCGCCCCTCGCGCCCCGTCGCCGAACGGCTCGCCCAGGTCGGGGCGCTCGACGCCTTCGGCGCCAACCGGCGCGACCTGATGCTGCACCTCGCCGAGCTCCACCGCGGCGGACGCACCGCCTCCCGCGGCGGCCAGCTCCCGCTCGACCAGGGCCGCCGGACCGCCCCCGTCGGACTGCCCGACCTCGGGGACGCCGAACGGCTCAGCGCCGAACTCGGCGTCCTCGGCATGGACGCGTCCCGTCACCTGATGGACGACCACCACGCCTTCCTGGCCGAACTCGGAGCGGTCTCCGCGCAGCGGCTGCGCGGCGCGCGGCACGGGCAGACCGTGCTGGTCGCCGGTGCCAAGGCGGCCACCCAGACACCGCCGATCCGGTCCGGCAGGCGCGTCATCTTCAGCACGCTCGACGACGGCACCGGCCTGGTCGACCTGGCCTTCTTCGACGACAGCCACGCCGCCTGCGCCCACACCGTCTTCCACTCCTGGCTGCTGCTGGTCCGCGGCGTCGTCCAGCGGCGCGGCCCGCGCAGCCTCAGCGTGGTGGGCGCCGCCGCCTGGAACCTCGCCGAACTCGCCGAACTCCGGCGCACCGGTGGCCTCGACGCGGTCGCCGCCCGCCTCGCCGCGCCCGCCCCCGGCGGAGAGCGGGCCGACGACGGCCGCCGCATCGAACTGCCCACCGGCTACCGGATGAACCCCTGGGCAGACCTCCAGCCCGCCGGTGACAAGGCCGCCACCGGCAGGAAACTGTGGCACCAGAGCCCCGGGAGCGCGGGATGATCCTCCACGTACGGTTCCTGCTGCCGCCGGTGCACGAGGCGGCGCTGCCCGCCCTGCTCGCGGTCGCCGAGGACGTCAGCCCGGTCGTCCAGGCCCTGCCGCCGGACGCCGCGCTCGTCGACGTCCGGGGCGCCGAACGCTACTTCGGACGGGACGCCGCCGGACTCGCCGCCCTGCTGCGGGTGCGGCTGCTCGCCCACTGCGGCGTGGACAGCGTGATCGGCGCGGGCCCCACCCCGATGATCGCCCGGATGGCGGCCCGCGAGGCCGCGCCCGGCACGACCCGGGTCGTGACGGAGGAGGACACGGCCGGCTTCCTGGCGGACAAACCGGTCGCCGCGCTCGGCGGCGTCGGCCCGGCGGCCGCCCGCACCCTCTGCTCCTACGGCCTCGACTCCGCCGGCCGCGTCGCGGCCGCCCCGCTCGCCGTCGTGCAGCGTCTGCTGGGCGTGCGCGCCGGACGCGAGGTGTGGGAGCGGGCGCGGGGAATCGACCGCACGGCGGTCGTACCCGACGCGCTCTCCCGGTCGATGGCCGCGGAACGCGCCTTCGGCATCGACGAACTGGACCCGGACCGGCAGCGCAGGGCACTGCTCTCGCTCGCCGGGGAGCTGGGCGCGCGGATGCGCGGGGAGCGGCAGGTGTGCCGCTCCCTCGCCCTCACCGTGCGCTGCGCCGACCGGTCCGCCGTCACCCGCACCCGCACCCTGCGCGAGCCGACCGCCCACTCGCCGTCCCTCGTCACCGCGGCATACGCGATGCACGAGTCGCTCGGGCTGCAGCGGGCGCGGGTGCGGGCGGTGTCGCTGCGCGCCGAAGGGCTCGGACCGGCCGAAAGGGCCGCCCGCCAGCTGTCGTTCGACCCCTCCGACGAGCGGGCGCGCCGCCTGGAGGCGGCCGCGGACCGGGCACGCGCCCGCTTCGGCCCGGGGGCGGTGACCCGGGGGGCGCTGGCGGCGTAGCCGGCGGGGGCTTTCCGGGACAGGCGCGGTCTCCGCCGGCGGGGCGGGAGCCGGGTCCCCGTGTCCCGGCTCCGTGCGGGCGGGCCGGGGCGCGGCGCGGTCCGGCCGGTCCTCGACCGCCGGACCGGCCGGCGGCCCCCGTCCGCCCGGCGGCCGAGGACACCGTGCGCGGCGGGGTGCGCGGCCACCGGCCGCAGCGGGTTCCCGGTTCCCGTGGGGGAGCCCCCGCAGAAGCTTTACCGTCACGCGGCTTCCCGCCGCCGGTTACCCGCCCGTAATTTGGCTGGAGAGTTGTCGTGCGCACTGCAACTTCGGTCATCCCCACTCCCTTGAGCCGCAAGGAGAACGACCGATGCTGCCCTCCACCCGCATGCTCAGACCGCTGTCGGCCGTGCTGCTGGCCCTCGCCCTCGTCCTCACCCCGGCCGTCACCGCGTCCGCCGCCCAGTCGGCCGCCGCGCCCGCCAGTGGCTGGAACGACTACCGCTGCAAGCCCTCCCAGGCCCACCCCCGGCCCGTCGTCCTGGTGCACGGGACCTTCGGGAACTCCGTCGACAACTGGCTCGTCCTCGCCCCCTACCTGGTGAAGCGCGGCTACTGCGTCTTCTCCCTCGACTACGGGCAGCTCCCCGGGGTGCCCTTCTTCCACGGCCTCGGCCCGGTCGAGGAGTCGGCCGCGCAGCTCGACGCCTTCGTCGCCCGGGTCCGCGGCGCCACGGGCGCCGCGAAGGTCGACATCGTCGGCCACTCCCAGGGCGGCATGATGCCCCGTCACTACCTGAAGTTCCTCGGCGGCGCCGCCGAGGTCAACGCCCTCGTCGGCATCGCGCCCAGCAATCACGGCACCACCCTCGGCGGGCTGACCCGGCTGCTCCCGTACTTCCCCGGAGTCGCCGGACTGATCGACGAGCACACCCCCGCCCTCGCCGACCAGGTCGCGGGGTCCGCCTTCCTCACCCGTCTCAACCAGGGCGGCGACACCGTACCGGGCGTGCGCTACACCGTCATCGCCACCCGCTGGGACGAGGTCGTCACGCCCTGGCGCACGCAGTACCTGAGCGGACCGGACGTCCGCAACGTGCTGCTCCAGGACCTGTGTCCGCTCGACCTCTCCGAGCACGTCGCCATCGGCACCGTCGACGTGATCGCCGCCCATGAGGTCGCCAACGCGCTCGACCCGGCCAACGCCCGCCGGACGACCTGCGCGTCCGTCCTCGGCTGATCCCGCACCGCGGCAGGGGCCGCCGCACACCCCCGGGGGTGCGGCGGCCCCTGCCGCGTGCGCGGTGCCGGACGTCAGCGGCCGTGACGCCCGCCGGCCGCGGCGGTGCGGCGGCGGCCCAGCCCGAACAGCGCCGCGGCGCCGATCGCGAGCGCGGCGGCGCCGCCGGCCGCGAGGTACACCGTGCTGCCGTCGCCGCCGGTCTCGGCGAGGTTCACCTCGTCACCGGAGGCCCCGGGGGCCGCGGCCGGCGACGGGTCGGCCGCCCCGGCGGCCTCGGGCGCGTTCGCCCCCGCGTCCGCCTCCGGGGCCGCCGCGTCCGCGGGCTCCGCCGCCGGAGTGCTCCCGTGGCCCTCGTGGCCGTCGCCCCCGTGACCGCCGTGGTCCACGGTCGACTTGCCGGCGCCGTCCGCGATCTCCTCGTCCGAGGGGGCAGAGGCGGTGGGCGCGGGGGCGCCGCCGGAGCTGTCCTTGCCGAACACCACGTCGGAGCAGGTGTAGAAGGCCTCGGGGGAGTCGGAGCGCTGCCAGATCGAGTAGATCAGGTGCCGGCCCGTCCGGTTCGGCACGACGCCGGTGAACGCGTACGACCCGTTCTCCAGCTTCGGGTCGGTGACCTCGGCGAACGGCTTCTCCTCCAGGTCGGACCAGGCCAGCGGCTTCGACGGGTCGTACCCCTCCTTGGTCACGTACAGCGAGAACGTGCCCTTGTGCGGGGCCGTCGCCTTGTAGGTGAAGGTGCGGTTCCCCGCGGACATCGCGGACGAGGGCCAGTCGGCGCGCGCCGCGTCGAGCCCCTTGTACTTGTCGCGGCCGGCGCTGCACAGCTTGCCGTCCGGGATCAACTGCCGGTGGTTGCCCGCCGCGTTGGCGATGTTGACCTCGTTCCAGTCGTACAGCGGCTGCGGGCCGCCCGCCGCGACCAGGGCCTTGCACGCTGCCGAGACCGGGTTCTCCGGGCCCTCGGCGAAACAGGCGGAGATCCGGCTGACCGGGTCCGTCATCGAGCCGTGCGCGGACGCCGGGGCCGTGGCCAGCGAGACCAGCGCGAGCGGCGCGAGACCGAGTGCGGCGACCGTGGCGGCCCTGCGGCGAGAGGTCATGGTGGGGTTCTCCTTCGAAGCGGGGACGGGCTGACGGGCCGGGTGCGGGGGCGGCGGCGCGGCCCCGCGGGCTGCGGCGGCGACGGCCCCGAACCGGCCCGGCGACATGCAAGCTAGCCGCTCGGATCCGTGAAATCGCCTGCTGGGAAAGGGGAACGGGCATCCTTATGGTCCCGTTAAGGCGGTCCTAAGCGGGCGCTGAGAATGACCCCTTCCGGCCCGTCGGAGCGAGCTGCGAACCGGCCCGCGGAACGCCCGGAGTGCCGGGCCGGGGCGCGCCGGGCCCGCTCGTGCGCCCGGACCGCGTCCGGCTGCGGGTGCCCGCCGCCCGGCCTACGGTGGGAAGAGTGTCCGCGACGAGCCGGGAGCGAGCGATGGCCGGGGAGATCTCCTTCTTCGAACTGGGTGTGGGCGACCCCGACAAGGCGCGCGCCTTCTACGGCGGCCTGTTCGGCTGGGTCTTCGAGGCGGGCACGACCGAGGGCGGCGGCTACGCGATCCGCACCGAGGGAGCCCCCGGCGGAGTGCACGGCGGCGATCCGGGGGCCCGCCCGTACGTCTTCTTCCGCGTCGACGCCATGGACGCCGCGCTCGACCGGGTCCGTGAACTCGGCGGCCGGGTGGACGAGACGGAGCTCGGCGGGGACGAGGAGACCGTCGCCCGCTTCGGGCGCTTCCTGATCTGCGAGGACGACCAGGGGTCGGCCTTCGGCCTCCACGAGCCCCCGCCCGCGCCGCCCGCCGCCTGAGCCGGCCCGCCTCCTGAGCCCGCGCGGCCCCTGACTCCGCGCGCCGAGCGGCCCGCCTCCCGAGCCCGCCCCGGGCCCGCGGCCTCAGCCGACCCGGCGGTAGCGGCGCTCCGGGCGGCCCGTCGCCCCGTACCGCAGCGTCACCTCCGCCCTGCCGGTGACGGCGAAGTGCTCCAGATAGCGCCGGGCGCTGACCCGGGACAGCGACAGGGCCTCGGCGCACTCCGTGGCCGACACGTCGCCCGGATGGTCCCGCAGGATCCGCTCCACCCGCTCCGCCGTGTGCGCGGCCAGCCCCTTCGGCAGCTCCCGGGAACCCGGCGGACGGCCCCCGAAGAGCTGGTCCACGTCCTCCTGCCGTGCCTCGTCCAGGTGCTCCAGCCGGGACCGCAGCGAGGCGACATGGCGCAGCTGCTCGTGCAGCGCGGCCCGGGTGAAGGGCTTGATCAGATAGTGCAGCGCCCCCGCCCGCAGCGCCGACCGCACCACGGCCGCGTCCCGCGCGGCGGTGATGAACAGGGCGTCCGTGCATCCCCGGCCCGGGTCCGCGGCCTCCGCGGCGCGCAGCTCCCGCAGCACCGCGATCCCGTCCATGTCGGGCAGGTACACGTCGAGCAGCACCAGGTCGGGCCGGTGCCGCTCCGCGGCGCGCAGCGCCTCGCCGCCGCTGTGCGCCACCGCGGAGACCGTGAAGCCCTCCGCCTCGGACACATAGCGGCTGTGCAGCTTGGCGACCATGAAGTCGTCGTCGACCACCAGCACCTTCGTCACGCGGACACGCTAGGCGGCGACCACAACGACCACAACGTCCGTTGATTCCGGAAGAGAGACAGCTTCTTCACGCGCGGGCAACATGTGGGCCACCTCACAGGTCCCCACCACCGCTCACGAGAGGCGTACCCGTGCGATTGCGCACCCCCTTCGCCGTGCTCGGGGCCGCTCTGCTGGTGCTCGTCGCGCCCCCGCTGCTCACCCCGGGCAGCGGCGCCGACACCGGTACCCGGATCCCCGGACTGCGCATCATGGTCCCCAACACCCCCGGCGGCGGCTACGACATCACCGCCCGCACCGCCGCCAGGAACGCCGAGGACGCCGGACTCAGCCACGGCATCGAGGTGTTCAACCTCCCCGGTGCGGGCGGCACCGTCGGCCTCGCCCGGCTCGCCGGCGAGCGGGGCAACGGCAGGCTCGCCATGTCCATGGGCCTCGGGGTGGTGGGCGCCGTGCACACCAACAAGGCCCCCACCACCCTCGCCGACACCACACCGATCGCCCGGCTCACCGAGGAGCAGGACATCGTCGTCGTCGGCAAGGACTCGCCGTACCGGACCATCGACGAGCTGATCACCGCCTGGAAGGCCGCGCCCGGCAAACTGCCGGTCGGCGGCGGCTCCTCGCCCGGCGGACCCGACCACCTCGCGCCCATGCTGATGGCGCAGGCTGCCGGGATCGCCCCCCGTTCCGTCAACTACGTGCCCTTCGACGGCGGCGGCGAACTCCTCGCCTCCGTCCTCGGCGGCAAGGTCGCCTTCGGGGTCTCCGGCGTCGGCGAATACCTCGACCAGATCCGGTCGGGGGAGCTGCGGCTGCTCGCGGTCACCGGCCCGAAGCGGGTGCCCGGCCTGGACGCGCCCACCCTGCGCGAGGCGGGGCTCGACACCGAGTTCACCAACTGGCGCGGCATCGTCGCCCCGCCCGGGCTCACCGACCAGGAACGCGACCGGCTCGTCGCGCTCGTCACCGAGCTGCACGCCTCACCCCAGTGGCAGGAGTCGCTGCGCACCAACGGCTGGGACGACGCCTTCCTGACCGGCGACGCGTTCGGCGACTTCCTCGCCGCCCAGGACCGCAACGTCGACCAGGTGCTGAAGGAGCTGGGCCTGTGACCACCCCCGACACCCCAGGCACCCCCGAGACCCCAGGCGCCTCCGAACTCCCCGCCACCCCCGGCCCCCGGCCGGCCGGAGCCGCGGCCTGGCTGCGCGAGCGCTCCGAACTCGGCGTGGGCCTGCTGCTCGCCCTCATCGGCATCCTCGTCCTGACCGACGCGTTCACCATGGACGTCGACATCGCCCAGCGCGGCCCCGTCGGCCCGCGGACCGTGCCCTTCGCCGTCGGGACCGGTCTGCTGGTGGTGGCCGTGCTGCTCACCGCCGACGTGCTCCGCGGCGGACGCGGGGAGGCGGAGGGCGGCGAGGACGTCGACCTCGCCGAACTGGGCGACTGGCGCACCGTGCTGCTGCTGACGGGCGTCTTCCTCGCCTTCGCCGTCCTCATCGAACCGCTGGGCTTCCCGGTCGCCGGGGCCCTGCTGTTCTGGGGCTCGGCCTTCGCCCTCGGCAGCCGGCACCACCACCGCGACCCGCTGATCGCGGCGGTCCTCGCCGTCGCCACCTATGCCGTCTTCGACCGTCTGCTCGGCGTTCCCCTGCCCGGCGGCCCGCTCATGGGGGTGCTGTAGAGATGGACTCCCTCTCCTCGCTGATCGACGGCTTCGGCACCGCGCTCACCCCGGTGAACCTGCTCTGGGCGGTGCTCGGCGTCCTCCTCGGCACCGCGATCGGCGTCCTGCCCGGCATCGGCCCGGCCATGGCGGTCGCGCTGCTGCTGCCCGTCACCTACGGACTGGAGCCGACCGGCGCGTTCATCATGTTCGCCGGCATCTACTACGGCGCGATGTTCGGCGGCTCCACCACCTCGATCCTGCTCAACACCCCCGGCGAGAGCGCCGCCGTCGTCGCCGCGCTCGAAGGCAACCCGATGGCGAAGTCGGGCCGCGGGGCGCAGGCGCTCGCCGCGGCCGCCGTGGGCCACTTCGCGGGCGGCATGATCGGCACGATCCTGCTCGTCGCCCTCGCCCCCACCGTCGCTGACCTCGCCGTCGGCATCGGCGCCCCCGACTACTTCGCCATCATGGTCCTCGCGTTCATCGCCGTGACCTCCGTCCTCGGCTCGTCGCGCATCCGGGGACTCGCCTCGCTCCTGATCGGCCTCACCATCGGGCTCGTCGGCCTCGACCAGATGACCGGGCAGTCCCGGCTCACCTTCGGCTCGCTCCAGCTCGCGGACGGCATCGACGTCGTCATCGTCGCCGTCGGCCTCTTCGCCATCGGCGAGGCCCTGTGGGTCGCCGCCCGGCTGCGGCGCACCGCTGCCGAGGCCATACCCGTCGGACGGCCCTGGCTCGCCCGGTCGGACGTGCGGCGGACGTGGAAGGCGTGGCTGCGCGGACCGGTCATCGGCTTCCCGTTCGGGGCGATCCCCGCGGGCGGCGCGGAGATCCCCACCTTCCTGTCGTACGTCACCGAGAAGCGGCTCTCCCGGCACCGGGACGAGTTCGGGCGCGGTGCGATCGAGGGCGTCGCCGGGCCCGAGTCGGCCGCCTCGGCGTCCGCCGCGGGCACGCTGGTGTCGATGCTGACGCTGGGGCTCCCGACGACCGCGGTCGCCGCCGTGATGCTCGCCGCGTTCCAGCAGTACGGCATCCAGCCCGGACCGCTGCTCTTCGAGCGCGAGCCCGACCTGGTCTGGGGCCTCATCGCCTCGCTGTTCGTCGGCATGGTGCTGCTGCTCGCGCTGAACCTGCCGCTCGCGCCCCTCTGGGCGAAGCTGCTGCGGATCCCCCGGCCGTACCTGTACGCGGGCATCCTCTTCTTCGCCGCCGTCGGCGCGTACGCGGTGGGCGGCGAGGCGCTCGACCTGGTGATCCTGCTCGCCGTCGGCCTGCTCGGCCTCGGGATGCGGCGCTTCGGACTGCCCGTGCTGCCCGCGGTGATCGGCGTCATCCTCGGCCCGGCCGCCGAACAGCAGCTGCGGCGGGCGCTGCAGATCAGCGACGGCAGCGTCACGGGACTCGTCGACACCCCGTTCTCGGTCGCCGTCTACGCCGTGGTCCTGGTCCTGCTGGCGTGGCCGCTGCTGAGGAGGGCCTTCGCACGGCGCGGGGCCGCATCCGGCTGATCCGCCGGCGGGGAAGCAGGAGTGAGGAGGGCCCGGCACACCCCAATGTGCCGGGCCCTCCCGTCGTGGCCGGCCGGTCCGGACGGCTCCCCGCCCGGGTCCCGGCCCGGGGCCGCCCGGGTCAGCCGGCGGCGAGGAGCCCCGTCAGTCCGGCGCCGCGGGCGAGGAGTTCGAGCTCGTCGAGGGCGCGCACGGCGGCGCCGGCGGCCCGCGGGTCCCGCTCCGCGAGGCCGCTCGCGGCGAACTCGTCCTCGTCCAGGCGCAGCACCTCGCCGCCGTCCGCGGACACCCAGAGGTCCAGGTCGAGGTCCTCGACGAGCACCTCGTCGGCGGTGCGCACCGCGGGCCTGGTGATGTCGCAGTACCAGCCCTTGAGCACGCCCTCGCCGGTGCGGACCTCCTTGACGGCGTACCACCGGTCGCGCCAGTAGTGCTCGGTGAACACGTCACCCGGCTCGAACCGCACGAAGCCGAAGTCCCGTACGCCGGGCGCCGCCCAGGGGGCGCGCACCACGAGGTGGGCGCCGTCGTCCCGGAGCAGCGCCGCGGGATAGCGGATCTTGGTCCTGCCGGCCTTCACGAGCCGGATCCGGACCTCAGCCGATGTCCCGGACATGCCGCACCTCCGTGGCGCACACCTCGTAGCCGAACCACCGGTTGATCGCCAGCATCGGCCCGTTGTCCGCGTCGTTGCTGGTGAACGCGTCCGTGAAGCCCGCGGCGCGGGCGCGCCGCAGCGAGTCGGACTTGGCGAGCTTGGCGTAGCCCCTGCCCCGGTGGGCGCGCACGGTCCCGGTCATGCCGCTCAGGTAGCGCGTCTCGCGGTCGGTCATCGCCGCGGTGAACGCCGCCACCTCGCCGTCGACCACGACGACGGTGGAGAGCCCCCGGTCGAGCAGCGGGTTCTCCCAGGTGTGCCGTATCCAGTCGTCGTAGTCGGTGAAGTCCGTCGCGATGTCGCCCGGCTCGTCGGAGGTGGCCTCCGCGTCCGCCGCGAACATCGGCCGGGGGTCGTCCTCGTAGTCGGCCGCCGTGCGCAGCTCCACCCCGGCCGGCGGCTCCGGCGGCTCCGGGAGGGCGCCCGCCGCCAGGTCCAGGCGCTGGAAGTGCGCCGAACGGCGCGGAGCGTAGCCGTGCCTGCGGGCGAACGCCCGGGACGCGGGGGAGTCCTGGACCCAGGAGTACAGCGTCCGTGCCCCCTCGGCGGCCAGATGCTCCTCCGCCGCGCGGAGCAGCAGGCTCCCCGCGCCGCGGCCCCGCCGCTCCGCCGCCACCACGGGGCTCGCGAAGGAGAGTCCGGGCTCGGAGGCGTCGTAGGCGATGCCGCAGTGCGTCATGCCGATGATCTCGCCGCCGTCCTCGGCGACCAGCACGCGGTACTTCTTCGCGGGGTGGGCGGTCCGCACCTCGAAGCGCAGGGCGTCGGCGGTGGTCACGTCGAAGGGGAGCACCGCCCGCCGGAGCCGGGTCACGGCCTCGGCGTCCCCGGCACGGAAGTCGCGCACGATCACAGTCATGGGGCCGCACGCTACGTCGCGCCGCGCGGCCCCGCCTCCGAATTACCGTCGGGTGGGGGAGAATCGGCCCGTGACGCTGAACATCACCATCGATCCCGGGTCCGCGGACGCGCCGTACGAGCAGCTCCGCGCCCAGATCGCCGGCCAGGCGCGCTCGGGCGCGCTGCCGGTCGGCCACCGGCTCCCGACGGTGCGGGGGCTGGCCGGGGAGCTGGGCCTCGCGGCCAACACCGTGGCCAAGGCCTACCGGGCTCTGGAGGGCGACGGGGTGATCGAGACCCGGGGGCGCAACGGCACGTTCGTGGCGGCCGCGGGCGACGCGGCGGAGCGCCATGTCGCCGCGGCGGCCTCCCGGTTCGCCGCCGAGGCGCGCCGGCTCGGGGTCGGCGAGGCGGCCGCCCGGAGCGCGGTGGAGGACGCGCTGCGGGTCGCGTACGGCAGGGACTGACGTCCCCCGTCGCGGCGGGCCCTCAGATCCTCAGAGGTAGAGGCCGGCGTCCGCGCTCGTGCCCGGTGCCGGGACCGAGGCCGGCGACGCGCCCCTGCGCAGGGCGAACAGCTCCGCCAGGGTGGCGCCTTCGCGCCCGACGCCCTGTTCGGCGCCCAGCCAGGACACCGCCTCCGGGCGGGTGAGCGGTCCGACCTCGATCCGCGCGAGGCAGCGGCCGGGGCGGACGACCGCGGGGTGGAGGCGTTCGAGGTCCTCGTTGGTGGTGACGCCGACCAGGACGTTGCGGCCCTGGCCGAGCAGGCCGTCGGTCAGGTTGAGCAGCCGGGACAGGGCCTGGCCCGCGGTGTGGCGGGCCTCGCCGCGGATCAGCTCGTCGCAGTCCTCCAGCAGGAGCAGCCGCCAGCGTCCCTTCGCCGTCCCCTCGTCCTCGCCGATCGCGATGTCCATGAGGTAGCCCACGTCGTTGAAGAGGCGTTCCGGGTCCAGCACGCAGTCCACCTGGCACCAGTCGCGCCAGGACCGGGCGAGGGTCCGCAGCGCGGAGGTCTTGCCCGTGCCGGGCGGGCCGTGGAGCAGCAGCAGCCGGCCGGCGATGTCGTCGGGGGTCACCGTCATCAGCCGGTCCATCGCCGCGGCCACCGGCGCGGTGTAGTTGGGGCGGATCTCGTCCCAGGTGCCGGCCGCGATCTGCCGTGTGGTGCGGTGCGGGCCGCGCCGCGGGGAGACGTACCAGAAGCCCATGGTGACGTTCTCCGGCTGCGGTTCCGGTTCGTCGACCGCGCCGTCGGTCGCCTGGCCCAGCACCTTCTCCGCCAGCTCGGAGCTGACGGCCGTCACGGTGACGTCGGCCCCCCGGTTCCACCGGGAGACCAGGACCGTCCAGCCGTCCCCTTCGGCGAGGGTCGCGCTGCGGTCGTCGTCGCGGGCGCTGCGCAGCACGGTGGCGGCGGGCGGCAGCAGGGTGGCGCCGGACCGCACGCGGTCGATGGTGGAGCTGTGCGAGTACGGCTGCTCGCCCGTCGCGAAGCGGCCGAGGAAGAGCGCGTCGACGACGTCCGGCGGGGAGTCGCTGTCGTCGACGTTCAGCCGGACCGGCAGTGCGTCATGGGGATTCGCGGACATACGGCACATGATCCGGCACACCCCCTGCCGGCGCACCGTGTTTTGCCCGGCGCGGCAGTGGCGGGAAGGAGCCGTCGGGGGCGCCCGGTTCGGACCGCTTGGCTCCACCTTGGCAGTCCTTGATCCGGGGGTGCCGACAACCCGTCAGTAACATCTTTGGCATGAACACTTCCTGTCGGGTGTGTCTGCTGGTACGAAAGTGCCCGCAGAGATCCTGCGCACCGCCTGGGAGGTTCCATGAAGCTGTCCCGTCTTGCGGCACTTTCGTCCTCGATCGTCCTCGGCGCCGTCCTCGCCCTCACCGGAGCGGGCACGGCACAGGCCGGCACATCGGCCGCCGCCCTCGACTACGTCGCCCTCGGTGACTCCTACTCCTCCGGTGTGGGAGCGGGCAGTTACGACAGTGCCAGCGGGGACTGCAAGCGCAGCACCCGTGCCTTCCCGAAGCTCTGGGCGGCCGCGAACGCCCCCTCCTCGTTCGCCTTCACCGCCTGCTCGGGTGCCCGCACCAACGACGTGACGGCCAATCAGCTGGGCCCGCTCAGCTCCGCCACCGACCTGGTCTCCCTCACCGTCGGCGGCAACGACGCCGGCTTCGCCGACGTCATGACCACCTGTGTCCTGCAGTCCGAGGCCACCTGCATCAGCCGGGTGAACCAGGCCAGGGCCTACGTGGACAGCACCCTCCCGGGCCGCCTCGACTCGGTCTACTCGGCGGTCCGCTCCAAGGCGCCCTCCGCCAAGGTCGTCGTCCTCGGCTACCCGCGCTTCTACAAGCTGGGCGGCAGCTGCATCGCCGGACTGAGCGAGGGCGAGCGCACCGCGATCAACGGGGCCTCCGACTATCTGAACGCGGCCGTCGCCCGCAGGGCCGCCGCCCACGGCTTCACCTTCGGCAGTGTCGTCGGGACCTTCACCGGCCACGAGATCTGCTCGGGCTCCGCCTGGCTGCACAGCGTGAACTGGCTCAACATCGGGGAGTCCTACCACCCGACCGCGGCCGGCCAGTCGGGCGGCTACCTGCCCGTCCTGAACGCCAACGACTGACGGCGACCACGGGCGGCCGCGCGGACCGCGGCGGGGCCCGGCGTCCGGACGCGGGGCACGTGCCCGAGGCGTCCGGGCGGCGGGCCCTGGGCCCCGCTCCCGCGCCGCACGGCGCAGGGGCGGGGCCGCGGTGTGTCCGGCTGCCCGCCATCCGTCCGTCCTCAGCCCGCCAGCGCCCACACCAGCGCGGCCAGTGCCAGCACCAGGAGGGCGACCCCGCCCGCCAGCACCGCCGTCGCGTGCCGCGGCCCCTCCGGCTCCGCGTCCGGTGCCGCCCCGGGCGCCGCCGGGCCGTCGCCCCCCGTCCGAGCCGGGCCGCCCGCAGCCGGACCCTCGTCCCCGGCGGCCGCCGGAGCCGCCGGGGCGGCGCCCGCCCCGCCGACCCGCGGCTGCCCGCCCGCGCTCGCCAGGCGCAGCCGGTGCTCCGCCTCCGCCGCCGTCATCCGCTCCGCCGGATCTTCCCGGAGCAGCCCCTCGATCACCTCCGCCAGCGCCGGGTCCGCCCGTCCGCTGACCACCGGTCCGCCCCCGGCCGGGGAACGGCCCTCGACCGCCGTGAAGAGCAGCGCGCCCAGCGACCACAGGTCCGCCTCCGCGCCGGACGCGTCCGCCGCCGGCCCGGCCGGGCCGAGCGAGCCCGCGGTGCCGGCCGCCGCCATCCCGAACCCGGTCACCAGCACTCGCCCGTCGTTGGCGATCAGCACATTGGCGGGCTTGACGTCGAGGTGCGCCACCCCGGACGCGTGCGCCGCCCGCAGTCCGGCCAGTGCCTCGGCCCCGATGTGCGCCGCGCGGCGCGGCGGGAGCGCCCCTTCCGCGTCCAGCACGTCCGACAGCGCGAGCCCGCGGACGAGTTCCATGACGATCCAGGGCCGGCCGTCGCAGGTGGCCACGTCGTGGACGGCCACCACGTTGCGGTGGGAGACGCGGCCGGCGCTCCTGGCCGCGTGCTCCAGCCGCCCGTACAGCGCGCGGGCCGCCGCGGGGTCCGCGCCTCCCGGACCGCGGACCTCCTTCACCGCCACGTCCCGCTCCAGCAGTTCGTCACGGGCGAGCCACGCCACGCCCGTGACCCCCTCGCCGATCTCCCCGATCAGGCGGTAGCGCTCCGCAATCAGACGGCCCCTACCCGGTGCTCCGGTCATGTCCAGCCCCCTGTCCGTGATCCTCTCCGCGGCACCGCCCGGGGTGCCTCGGCTTCCCTCAACTCGTGCGCGTACGCTGTGGCTTGAGGTGCAGTCAGTCGGCCGCACCACCGCGCCGGAACGATCCGGCAGTCCAACTCGCCCTGGAATCACTTGTATTCGGAGAGTAACCGTCAATCTCCGTACAGCTGTGGTGAATCACGCAGGCGGGATACACGGGTGTACCGCCGGGGCGATAGGGTTAACCTGCCCGGGCCGGGTATCTCGTACGGGTGGGGAGTGACATGGATCAGATAACAGTTCGCAGCAGGGCGAGGGTTCCTGCCATCACCTGCGGGAGCGGTGCGACCAGCTCGCGTCTGGACCGCCATCTCGCGGTGCTGGGCGGACCGGTCGTGCCGCAGCGCGAGGCCGCCGAGGCGACGCTCCTCATGCGCGAGTTGACCTCGCGCGACATGGCGCACCGCCGCCGGAGCAAGAGCGCCCGGGTCTCGCTGTTCGCACCGCTGCGCAGGCTGCGCCGTTCGATCCTCGGCAGCCGCGGCTGATCCGACGGCGCACCTCCCCGGCACACGGTCCCCGCACGATCACGCTCAGGCGACCACACCGTCCCGGCGCAGCGCCGCCGCGGTCTCTTCCGTCATCCCCAGGGACCGCAGCAGCGCGTCGGTGTGCTCGCCGAGTGAGGGAACGGCGCCCATCGGCACCGGAGCCCCGCCCGGCAGCGTGATCGGCGGCAGCAGCGCACGCAGCGGCCCGGCAGGCGAGTCGACCTCCCGCCACCGGTCCCGGGCCGCCAGCTGCGGATGCGCGGCCACGTCCTGCACGGTGTTGAGCCGTGCGCAGGCGATCTGGGCCGCTTCCAGCCGTGCGACCGCCTCCCCGGCCGTCAGCCCGGCCAGCGCCCCGGCCACCACCGCGTCCGTCTCCCCACGGCGCCCGGTGCGGGCCCTGTTGGTCGCGAAGCGGGGGTCGTCCGCCAGATCCGGCCGCCCGAGGACCTGCTCGGCCAGCCGCCGCCACTCCCGGTCGTTCTGCACCGACAGCAGCACCTGGCTCCCGTCGGCGGTGTCGTAGGCGTCGTACGGGGCGATCACGGCGTGCGCGAGCCCGGTGCGCGCCGGTGCCTCGCCCCCGTGCATCCCGTGGTGCAGCGGATGCCCCATCCACTCGGCGAGCGCGTCGAGCATGGAGACCTCCACCGGCCCGCCCCGCCCGGTCGAGGCCCGCCGCAGCAGTGCCGCCAGCACACCGGAGAACGCGTACATCGCGGCCGCCACGTCGGCCGCCGGCACCCCCGCCTTCACCGGCCTCTCCGGTGTCCCGGTCACCGAGACGAGACCGGCCTCGCACTGCACGAGCATGTCGTAGGCGCGCTTGTGGGCGTAGGGACCCTCGGGCCCGTACCCCGAGATGTCCACGGCCACCAGCCGGGGGTGCCGCGCGCAGAGCGCGGCCGCGTCCAGCCCCAGCCGGGCCGCCGCCCCCTGGGCCAGGTTCTGCACGAACACGTCGGCGTCCGCCACCAGCCGGTGCACGATCTCCCGCCCGCGCGGGTCCTTGAGGTCGACGGCGACGGACTCCTTGCCGCGGTTGCACCACACGAAGTGCGAGGCGAGCCCGCGCGCCGCCGTGTCGTACCCGCGGGCGAAGTCGCCGCCGTCCGGACGCTCGACCTTGATCACCCGGGCTCCGAGGTCGGCGAGCTGACGGGTGGCGAACGGAGCGGAGACGGCCTGTTCGACGGCGACGACGGTGATGCCGGCGAGCGGCAGCGGCTGAGGGTCCATGGGGTCTGCCTTTCGTGCGGGGCGCGGGCGGCACCCCGTGGTTCGGGTCCGCCGTGGTTCCTGCGGGGACGGGTGCGGGGGTGGGGGTGGGTGCGGGTGCGGGGGTGGGCCCGGGGTGCGGGCCCGTCCCCGGTTCGGCCCGGGGTGCGGGTCCGGGCCGGTGCGCGCGGGTGTCGCACGGCCGTCGCCCGAGGGTGTTCCGGTGCGCCGGACGGGCTGCTGTCCGGGCCGCCCCGGCCGGTGCCGTCCGCCCGGACACCGCGGTCAGAGCAGGGCGAACTGCCCGTCCGGGCCCTCCTCCCGGTGGTCCAGGACCGATGCGGGGCGGCGCGACGCGGCCGGGGGCGGGAGCACCCCCTCGGCCCGGAGGTCGCCGGCCGGGATCCGCGGGCCCTCGCGCAGCGGCGCGCACTCCGTGCGGAGATCGGCGAGGAGCGCCAGCACCGTGACCAGTTCCAGCAGTTCGGACGTCCACTCCTGGGGCCAGGCGGCCGGGCGCACCGCTTCCAGCGTGCCGGGCTCCGCCTCGGCCGTGCGCCGGGCGAACCACAGGTCGAGCACCCGGCCGCCGCCGGCCTCGAACTCCCACGCTTCCGCCGGTACGGGGGAGATGCGGCCCTCGTCGCCGATCAGCAGCGCCTCCTCGGCGGTGTCGTAGGCGAGCGTCCGCGGTCGCGGCGGCAGCGCCGCCCGGACGTAGGGCCGCCGTCCGCCCGGCAGCTTCGGCCGCGCGCCGCCGTCCGCGCCGCGCAGGAGGATGCCGGTCGCGGTGCGCCCGAGGCCGACGCCGCGCGCCCAGAGCGCGGGATCCGCGGTGAGCGGCACGGCGCACCCCGCCGGTGTCCCGGTCGCGGCCGCCACGCACCAGCACAGCAGGTCCTCCGCCGTCACCGGCCGCCCGTAGCGACGGGTGAGCAGGCCGAGGAGGCCGGGGGCCACATTGGGCTCGCGCCCGCCCGGCCTGCGGTACAGCGGCCGGATGCGCCCCGGACGTCCCGCCGGGGACCTGCCGTCCGGCAGCAGCGAGGTCACCACCAGGGCCGGTCCGCCGGCCCCGGGGACATGCCCCTGTTCGACGGCGAAGCGCTGCCGTCCGTCCCGCACCCGCCACAGCTCGGGCCGGGCGGCGTCGATCAGCCGGTGGTCCGGTATCAGCCACTGCTCGTCGAACGCGCCGTGCAGCACCCGGACCGGCTCCGGGCAGCGGCCCTCCTCGCGGGCGATCCGCCCGCTGCCGCCCGGATGCCCGGGCAGCTGGGCCACCGCGCTCTGCGGGGTGCGGGCCCGGGTCGGACGGAACAGCCTCTCGCGCTCCCCGGGCTCCGCGCCGGTCAGCGCCTTCCAGCGGCCGCGCAGGGAACCGGCGTCGGGCGCCATCACCCAGTCCCGTCCGAGCCGGAGCGGCGCCACGGACCACGGCATCAGATCGTCGAGCAGCGGGACGTCGTCGTGCGCGGGGGCGGCACTCCGCACGGACCCGTCCGCGCCCCGGGGCGCGGTACGGCCCCCGGGCGCGGACACCCGCCGGCCGGACTCCGTGCGGGGCGGCGGTACGGCGTCGGGCAGGGGCTGCGGCTCGGACGGGGTGCGTGCGCTCACCGTGCCGATGCTAAGGGCTGTCGCGCCGCCGCCGGAGGGCGCCCGACGACGGCCACGGCACCGCGCTGCGTTGCCGAAGCGCCCGCATCCGCCCGGTACGGGTGCGCCGCTCCGCCGCGCGATGGGCCCGTGTGCCCTGCGGCCCCGGGGACACGCCAGGCGTCCGGCGGCGTGCATCCGACCCCGTGCATCCGACCCCGTGCGTCCGGCGAACCGGTCTTCACGGGCGGCCTGTCGGCGACGCGCCTGTGGTGCCCGTCGCGGGAGGCACCCCCAGCACCCAGCGCCCCGCGGGCTCCCGGCCGGGGCCGCGCCCCGCACCGTCCGCGCCGGCTCAGTCCGCCGCGTCCACCGTCACGGAGAAGGAGAACCGGTCACCCCGGTAGCGGATCCGGGCCACGTCCACCACCCGCCCCTCGGCGTCGTAGGTCACGCCCGTGTAGTGCAGGATCGGGCTGAGCAGCGGCACGGACAGCAGCTGTGCCGTCTCCGGGTCGGCCAGACGTGCCTCGACGGTGTCCGTGATCCGGCTGATGCGGACGCCGAGCACGTCCCGCAGCACCTTCGTCATCGGCCAGCGCTCCAGGTCGGCGAGGTCGACGCGGGCCGCGACCTCCGGACGGAGCGCGTTCTCCGCCCAGTTGGTCGGCTCGTCCGTGCCGCCGTCGCGGCGCAGCCGCCGGAAGACGACGACCTCCGCGGCGTCCGGGAAGTGCTCCGCCAGGTCCCCGGTGACCGGCTCCGGGCCGTGGCCGAGGATCGTGGTGCGCTCGCCGGACTGCTGGGCCACGATCGCGTCGATCGATCCCAGCAGCCGCCGGGGGGCGCCCCTGCGCGCCCCCGGCTCGATGAAGGTGCCGCGCCGCCGGTGGCGGCTGATCAGCCCCTCCTCCTCCAGCTCCTTGAGCGCCTGGCGCATGGTCAGGACGCTCACCCCGTAGTGCTGGGCGAGCTGCTCCTCGGTGGGCAGGCGCAGGGGCGCACCGGGCGCCCGGCCCAGTATCGAGGCGCGCAGCGACTGCGAGACCTGGTACCACAGCGGCAGCTTGCGGTTCAGGACCAGCGAGTCGGGAGCGAAGGAGGTCACGGCATCTCCGTACACGGCATCTGGCTGTTACGGCCGGAAGTGGCGCTCAAGACCCTGCCACACGTCGTCGTACCCCTTCTGCAGGTGTGCGGCACCCGCCGCCTGCGCGGTCGCGGTCACCGGCCAGCGGGTCTCGAACATGAACGCCAGTCCGTCGTCGATCCGCTGCGGCTTCAGCTCCGCGGCGCTCGCCCGGTCGAAGGTCTCCCGGTCCGGGCCGTGCGCGGACATCATGTTGTGCAGCGAGCCGCCGCCCGGCACGAATCCCTCGGCCTTGGCGTCGTACGCCCCCTCGATCAGGCCCATGTACTCGCTCATCACGTTGCGGTGGAAGTAGGGCGGGCGGAAGGTGTCCTCGCCGACCAGCCAGCGGGGGGCGAAGACCACGAAGTCCACCCCGGCGAGCCCGGGGGTGTCCGAGGGCGAGGTCAGCACAGTGAAGATCGACGGGTCGGGGTGGTCGTAGGAGATCGTGCCGATCACGTTGAAGCGCCGCAGGTCGTAGACGTACGGCGCGTGGGTGCCGTGCCAGGCGACGACGTCGAGAGGGGAGTGGTCGTACGTAGCGGTCCAGAGGTTGCCGCAGAACTTGTTGACCACCTCGACCGGGCGCTCGGTGTCCTCGTACGCGGCGACCGGGGCGAGGAAGTCCCGTGCGTTGGCGAGGCCGTTGGCGCCGATGGGGCCGAGCTCGGGGAGTTCGAACGGCTGCCCGTAGTTCTCGCAGACGTAGCCGCGGGCGCTCTCGTCGAGGAGCTCGACGCGGAACCGGACGCCGCGGGGGATCAGGGCCACCTCGCCGGGGCGGACGGGCAGCAGGCCGAGCTCGGTCACCAGCAGCAGGCCGCCCCGCTCGGGGACGATCAGCAGCTCGCCGTCGGCGTCGGAGAACACCCGGTCCGTCATGGCCGCGTTGGCGTGGTACAGGTGCACGGCCATGCCGGTGCGCTGGGCGGCGTCGCCGTTGCCGCCGAGCGTCCACAGGCCGGCCAGCCAGTCGGTGCCGGGGGCGGGCTCGGGCAGCGGGTTCCAGCGCAGCCGGTTCGGGTCGGGGACGGACTCGGTGAACGGGGCGGTGCGCAGGCTGCCGTTGTCCGTGCGGACGAAGGCGGGGTGGGCGGCCGAGGGGCGGATCCGGTACAGCCAGGAACGCCGGTTGCGGGCGCGCGGCTCGGTGAACGCGCTGCCGCTGAGCTGCTCCGCGTAGAGGCCGAGGGGGGCGCGCTGGGGGGAGTTGCGCCCGTGCGGGAGCGCGCCGGGCACGGCCTCGGAACTGTGCTCGTTGCCGAATCCGGGGGAGAAGGACCCGTCGGTCAGCCCCTCGGCCGTCTTCCGCGCCTGTTCGATGCCGCTCATCGCCGCTCCATGATGTCTGCGTCAACCTGTGCCGTGGCCGCCCGTGCGCCCATTCCTATGGACAACCGTAGGATTGCAGGACGGGTCCGTCAACGGCAACGGCCCGGCATCATGGGGCGCGTGTCCCCGTCCCCTCTGCGCCGGGAGCCCGTCCAGCGGCGCAGCGCCGACCGCCTCGCCCGGATCCTGGACGCCTGCGCCGCGCTCCTGGACGAGTGCGGCTACGAGGAGCTGTCCACCCGTGCCGTGGCGGAGCGCGCGGGCGTCCCCATCGGTTCC
Organism: Streptomyces genisteinicus; assembly: GCF_014489615.1. Taxonomy (GTDB): domain Bacteria; phylum Actinomycetota; class Actinomycetes; order Streptomycetales; family Streptomycetaceae; genus Streptomyces; species Streptomyces genisteinicus. The sequence continues at coordinate 1,366,394 of NZ_CP060825.1, read as the reverse complement.
GTCTACCGCTTCTTCGGCAACAAGCGCGCCCTGGTCGACGCGCTCGGCCACCGCAACCTCGACCGCTACGCCGAGCGCATCGCCGCCCGCCTGGGTCCGCCGGGTCCGCCGGGGGCCGCGGAGTGGCGCGCGGTCGTGGACGTGGTGCTCGACGAGTACCTGGACATGAAGCGCACCGTCGCCGGCTTCACCCTGATCGACTTCGGCGCCCAGGTCCCGCTGGGGGCGCCCGTGTCCGGTGTGAACAGCGAGGTCCCCGACCGGCTGGCGGCGCTGCTCGCCGCGCGGCTGGGGCGCGCGGTGGACGAGGACCTGCGGCGTGCGGTGCTGGTCGCGGTCGAGGCCGCCGACGCGCTCCTCCAGCTCGCCTTCCGGGCCGACCCGTCCGGGGACGAGCGCATCGTCGCGGAGACCCGGCGCCTGGTCGGGGCCTACCTCGCCCAGGTGCTGGACCCCTGACCGCCCGCGCACCGGCGCCGGCACGCGGGCGGCCGGCGCGCGGCACCCGGCGCCGCCGTGCCCGTCCGGGTGCGGCAAGACCCTGCCGTCCATGCCTACCGGTCGGTATGCTCGCGGGTGACGGCATGCCACCGCCCCCGGGAGGACCTGTGTCCAGCACCGCAGCCGACGCCCCGACGACGCCGCCCGCACCCGGGGGCGCCCCCGGCACGGCGAAGGCCCCGCCCGCCGCCGGGGCCGCCGCGCCCTCCCCGGAGGCCGGCCCGGACACCCGGACCGCGCTGCGCATCTGCCCGCTCTGCGAGGCGACCTGCGGCCTGACCCTCACCATCGAGGGCACCCGGGTCACCGGGGTGCGCGGCGACCGCGACGACGTCTTCAGCGACGGCTTCATCTGCCCCAAGGGCGCCTCCTTCGGCGAGCTGGACGCCGACCCCGACCGCCTGCGCACCCCCCTCGTACGCCGGGACGGGGAGCTGCGCGAGGCGAGCTGGGAGGAGGCGTTCGACCTGATCGCCGCCCGCGTCCGGCCCCTGCTGGAGGAGCACGGTCCGCACGCCGTCGGCCTGTTCCTCGGCAACCCCAACGTCCACACCATGGCCGGCGCCCTCTACCCGCCCGTCCTGCTCGGCGCCCTGCGCACCCGCAACCTCTTCACCGCCTCGACGCTCGACCAGATGCCCAAGCACGTCTCCGGCGGACTGCTCTACGGCAGCGCCCTCGCCATCCCCGTACCCGACCTCGACCGCACCGACCACCTGCTGCTCCTCGGCGCCAACCCCCTGGAGTCCAACGGCAGCCTGTGCACCGCGCCGGACTTCCCCGGCAGGCTGAAGGCGCTGCGCCGGCGCGGCGGCACCCTCACCGTCGTCGACCCGCGGCGCACCCGCACCGCCCGGCTCGCCGACCGGCACGTGGCCATCCGCCCCGGCACCGACGCCCTGCTCCTCGCCGCCCTGGTGAACGTCCTCTTCGCCGAGGGGCTCACCGCTCCCGGCCGCCTGGCGGAACTGGTCGAGGGCATCGCCGACGTCGAGACCGCGACGGCGGCGTTCACCCCCGAGGCCGTCGGCGCCGCCTGCGACGTGGCACCGGACGACATCCGGGCGATGGCCCGCGAGCTGGCGGCCGCCCCCACCGCCGCCGTCTACGGCCGCATCGGCAGCTGCACCGTCGAGCACGGCACGCTGGCCAGCTGGCTCGTCGACGTGCTCAACGTCCTCACCGGCAATCTCGACCGCCCCGGCGGAGCCCTCTTCCCGCTCTCCGCCACCGACCGGGCCCCGCGCCCCGCCGCCCCGGGCAAGGGCTTCGCCCTCGGCCGCTGGGCCAGCCGCGTCTCCGCGCGCCCCGAGGCGAAGGGCGAGCTGCCGGTGGCCGTCCTCGCGGAGGAGATGGAGACTCCGGGCGAGGGGCGCATCCGCGCCCTGATCTGCGTCGCGGGCAATCCCGTGCTCAGCGCCCCGGACGGCGACCGGCTCGACCGGGCGCTGGCGGGCCTGGACTTCATGGTCAGCGTCGATCCCTACCTCAACGAGACCTCCCGCCACGCCGACGTCGTCCTGCCCCCGCCGCCCCCGGCCCAGAGCGCCCACTTCGACTTCGCGTTCAACGCCCTGGCGGTGCGCAACCAGGTCCGCTTCACCCCGGCGGCCGTACCGCTGGAGGAGGGGCTGAGGGACGAGTGCGAGATCCTCGCCCGGCTGGTCCTCGCCGTCTCCGGGATGCACGGCGCCGACCCGTCGGCCGTCGACGACATGGTCATCGGCCAGACGCTGGAGAAAGCGGTCGCCGACCCGCACTCCACCGTCCACGGCGGGGACCCGGCGAAGATCGCCGCCGATCTCACCGGCGACAGCGGGGCGGAACGCCGGCTCGACATGATGCTGCGCCTCGGGCCCTACGGCCTCACCCTGGCCGGGCTCAAGGCGCAGCCGCACGGCATCGACCTGGGCCCGCTGCGGCCCCGGCTGCCCGAGATCCTGCGCACCCGCAGCGGCCGGGTGGAGCTGCTGCCCGGCCCGGTCGCGGCCGACCTGCCCCGGCTGCGCGAGGCGCTCGGCGCCCGGCCGGCCTCCCTCGTCCTCGTCGGCCGCCGCCATCTGCGCTCCAACAACAGCTGGCTGCACAACGTGCCCGCGCTGAACGGCGGTTCCAACCGCTGCACCCTCCACGTCCACCCCGACGACGCGGACCGCCTCGGCCTCGGCGACGGCGACACCGCCCGGGTCACCGCGGAGGGCGGGAGCGTCGACGCGCCCGTGGAGATCACCGAGGACGTGCGCAGGGGCGTGGTGAGCCTGCCGCACGGATGGGGCCACGACCGCTCCGGCGTCCGGCTGTCCACCGCGGCCGCCCGTCCCGGCGTCAACGTCAACCAGCTCCTCGACGGCTCCAGGACCGACCCCCTGTCGGGCACGGCGGTGCTCAACGGATTCCCGGTCGAGGTGACACCGGCACCCCGGTGAGCTGGGGTTCTGCTCGTATTGCTCACGTGTCAACACCTTGTTAACGGCATTTCACGGCACCTAACGTCGTCCGGGCCGCCGCCCCCGGTGGAGTTCAAGGGTGAACGTGAGGTGTCCTGAATGCTGACAGTCCTCGGCTTCGTCATGATCGCGACCTTCCTGGTCCTGATCATGACGAAGAAGATGTCGCCGATCGCGGCGCTGGTCCTGATCCCGGCCCTCTTCTGCGTGATCGTGGGCGAGGGCGCGCACCTCGGGGACTACGTCCTCGAGGGCGTCGGCAACCTCGCCCCCACGGCCGCGATGCTGATGTTCGCGATCGTCTACTTCGGCGTGATGATCGACGTCGGCCTCTTCGACCCGATCGTCCGCGGCATCCTGCGCTTCTGCCGCGCGGACCCGCTGCGGATCGTGGTCGGCACGGCGCTGCTGGCCGCGATCGTCTCGCTCGACGGCGACGGCTCCACCACGTTCATGATCACGGTGTCGGCGATGTATCCGCTCTACAAGCGGCTCGGCATGAGCCTGGTCGTGATGACGGGTGTCGCCGCGACGGCCAACGGCGTCATGAACACCCTGCCCTGGGGCGGCCCGACCGCCCGTGCGGCGACCGCCCTGAAGCTGGACGCGGCCGACATCTTCGTCCCGATGATCCCGGCGCTCGGCGCCGGCCTGCTCTTCGTGATCGCCCTGGCGTACGTCCTCGGCCGGCGCGAGCGCAAGCGCCTCGGCTACCTCTCGCTGGACGAGGCGCTCGAACCGCGGAGCGAGACGGTCCTGGTGAAGACCGGCGGCGGCACGGGCGCGTCCGGCGCCGGCGGCACGGGCCGGAGCGCGTCCGGAGGGTCCGCGGGCGCTGCGCCGGGCGGCGGTCCCGCGGGCGGTGCGCCGGCCGGAGGGTCCGGCGACGCGGCGGCGAGCGGCGGCGACGGTTCCGGCTCGCCCGCGGGCGAAGGGGGCACCCCCGACGAGGAGTTCCAGGGTCTCGACCCGAACCGGCCCACCCTGCGCCCGAAGCTGTACTGGTTCAACGCGGGCCTGACCGTGGCCCTCCTCGCCTCCATGATCATGGAACTGCTGCCGATCCCGGTGCTGTTCCTGCTCGGCGCCGCGCTCGCCCTCACCGTCAACTACCCGTCGATGAACGACCAGAAGGCCCGCATCGCCGCCCACGCGGAGAACGTCCTCAACGTCTCGGGCATGGTCTTCGCCGCCGCCGTCTTCACCGGAGTCCTCACCGGCACCGGCATGGTCGAGCACATGGCCGACTGGCTCGTCGGGGCGATCCCCGAGGGCATGGGCCCGCACATGGCCGTGGTCACCGGCCTGCTGAGCCTCCCGCTGACGTACTTCATGTCCAACGACGGCTTCTACTTCGGCGTCCTGCCCGTCCTCGCCGAGGCGGGCGCCGCCCACGGCGTGTCACCGCTGGAGATCGCCCGCGCCTCGCTCGTGGGCCAGGCCCTGCACATGTCCAGCCCGCTGGTCCCGGCGGTGTACGTGCTGGTCGGCATGGCGAAGGTCGAGTTCGGCGACCACACCCGGTTCACCGTGAAGTGGGCCGCCCTCACCTCGCTGGTGGTCCTCGGCGCCGGCATCCTGTTCGGAATCATCTGACATGGCGTCCTCCCGGGGCTGGCTGCTGCGCCTCGTCGTCGCGTTCGCCTTCGCGCAGGGCGCGGTGTCGATGGCGCGGCCCGCCGTGTCCTACCGGGCACTCGCCCTCGGAGCGGACGAGCGCGCCGTCGGCGTCATCGCCGGCGCCTACGCGCTGCTCCCGCTCCTCGCGGCCGTGCCGCTCGGCCGCCGCACCGACCACGGCCGGTGCGCGCCCCTGCTGGCCGCCGGGGTCCTCCTCATCGCCGGCGGCTGCGCCCTCGGCGGCACGGCCGGTTCCCTCGGCGCCGTCGCGGCCTGGAGCGGACTGACCGGCCTCGGCCACCTGTGCTTCGTGATCGGCGCCCAGTCCATCGTCGCCCGCCGGTCCGCCCCCGCCGAACAGGACCGCAACTTCGGGCACTTCACCATCGGCGCCTCCCTCGGCCAGCTCGCCGGCCCGCTCGCCGCGGGCGCCGTGATCGGCGGCGACATGGCCCGGACGAGCGCCCTCGCGCTCCACGCCTCCGCCGCCGTCGCGGCCGTGGCCCTCACCTCGATGTGGCGGATCGAGGCCCGGCCCCGTCCCGTGCCCCGCGCCGCCCGCGCCAAGGTCCCGGTCCGGGGCATCCTGCGCACCCGCGGTGTGCCCGCGGGGATCTTCGTGAGCCTCGCGGTGCTGTCGGCGACCGACGTCCTCACCGCCTACCTTCCCGTGGTCGGCGAGCAGCGCGGCATCGCGCCCGCGGTGGTCGGTGTGCTGCTGTCGCTGCGGGCCGCCGCGACGATCGCCTGCCGGCTGGTGATGGGCCCGCTGCTCCGCCTGATGGGCCGGACCGCGCTGCTGGCCACGACGTGTCTCACCGGCGGCCTGCTCTGCGCCGCGCTCGCGCTGCCGGTGCCCCTGTGGGCGCTCGCGGCGATGCTGACCGTGCTGGGCTTCTGCCTCGGGGCGGGGCAGCCGCTGTCGATGACGACCGTGGTGCGCGCGGCGCCGGAGCAGGCGCGGTCCACAGCGCTCGCGCTGCGTCTGACGGGCAACCGCCTGGGGCAGGTCGCCGCGCCCGCCGCGGCCGGGCTCGTCGCGGGCGTGGCCGGCGCGGCGGCGCCGTTCACGGTCATCGGGGTGCTGCTCGCGGCCTCGGCGGGCGTGGCGGTCCGGGCGGCCCGCCCGGCGCGGGGGCGGCGGTCGCGCGGTGCGGCGGCGGCCGCGGAGGCGGCTCCGTCGCCCGGTCGGCACACATCCGGTATCGGCTAGTCAGGGCATATCTGACACCGTTTCAGCGATTCGAGGCTTTGGCGCCGTCGTTCTGTGACATCTAGTCAGGCGATCGCCTGATCAGTATGACAATCAGATCAGCTCGAAGGAGCCTCGCATGCCGTCCACCGCATCGTTCCGCGCCCACCGCCTCCGTCCCGCCGCGGCGGCCCTGGCGACGCTCGCCGTCGCCGGCGCCACCCTGGCCGGCGCCTCGCCGGCCCTCGCCGCCCCGGGCGACAGCGGTGACCTGAAGGTCCACCGCGCGGGCGTGCCCCACTGGAACACCCAGGACGACCTGAAGGTCTGCAAGTTCAGCCTCTCGGCCTTCAACTTCGAGACCGTCCCGCTCCTCACCTGGGCCATCGCGCCCCAGCCGCCCACGCCGACCGGCCCGACCCTGTCCGGCAGCCTCACCCTGATCGCCGGCCGCGGCCACACCCCGGAGTACAGCCTGCCCGAGGGCGACTACCGCCTCACCTGGACCTTCACCGGCGGCGTCGCCAAGCAGAAGATCTTCACCGTCACCTGCCCCGACGCGAAGAGGGGCACCCCGGGCGCCCGCGGCGAGCGTCCCGACAACGGCGACGGCAACGGCAACGAGGACCGCACGGCGGCCGCCGGCCAGGACGACAAGTGGGAGCAGCCGTCCGGCGCCGTCCCGGCGGGCGGCGGCGGCATGTCGGGCACCGGCGGCGACGACGGCTCCGGCGTCGGCGCGACGCCCGTCGTGGCCGGCACCCTCCTCGCGGGCCTCGCGGGCCTGATCGTCGTCCGCCGGGCACGCCGCCGTGTCCACGGCGCTGCGTGATCCCCTGAGCGGCCGGCCCCGGCCTCCCGCGCGTCCCCGGCCCCGTCGCCGCCGTCGCGGACCGAGCCGCGCCTGCCGCCTCACCATCACGCTGAGCGTGACGGCGACCCTGGTGACCGGCCTCGTCCACGCGTGCGACGGCACGTCCGCGGACGGGGCGGGGGCCACCGTCGCCGTCGCGGCGGCGGCCCCGGCGCGGATCGAACTCCCCCCGCTCACCAAGCGGGTGGAGGCCCCGCCGGCCCGCCGGACGCCCGCCCCCCGGGCTTCGCCGGTGCCGTCCCGCACGGCGAAGCCGGCGTCCTCGCCGTCGCCCGCGGGCGCCCGCCGCAAGGAATCCACCCCGCGGCCGGCGTCCAGGGACGGCAAGGCCCGGGGTGTCCAGCCGCTCCCGCCGTCCCCGGCCAAGCGGCTGGTCATCCCGAAGCTCACGATCACGTCCCCCGTGACGCTCCTCGGACTCGACGCCCGTGGGACGCTCACGGCGCCACCGGTCGACGAGCCGAAGCTCGTGGGCTGGTACGGCATGGGGCCCGCCCCCGGCGAGGCGGGCACCGCGGTCGCGGTCGGCCACCGGGACACCAGGACCGGCCCCGCCGTCTTCCTCAACCTGAGCAGGCTCAAGCCCGGGGACACGGTGGACGTGGTCCGCGAGGACCGCCGCACGGCGGTGTTCACGGTGGACAAGGTCCGCACCTTCACCAAGGACGAGTTCCCCGACAAACAGGTCTACGGGAGCACCGGACGTCCCGAGCTGCGCCTGCTGACCTGTGGCGGTTCGTTCGACAAGAAGCGCGGCTACTCGGCCAACGTCGTCGTGTTCGCGCATCTCACGGACGTCCGCCGGGTGTGACCGCACGTGGGGCCGGCCCGCACCGGGGCCGGCCCCGCGGGCATGCCCGGACCTGCGCGAAAGCCCGGACCGAGACGCTCCGTTCGTGCCGGAAGCATGTGCCCCGGCCCTTCGCCGCGAGCGAAGGATTCCAGCCGTTTCCGGTGGATCGGCAAGTGAGCGGACAGTGCCTCAGATGTCCGTTCACCGACGTTTCGCGCGATCCATTCCCTGATCGCACGCGGTGGGCTAACTTCTGGCCTCTCGGTTGCCTTCCTCACTCCCGGGCGGGACCCCTATGACGCGCGCCATCGCACTGCACAACGTCAGCAAGAGATACGGACGGAACGCCCGTGCCGTCGACCGCCTCAACCTCACCGTCGACCCCGGGGAGTTCCTCGTCCTGCTCGGTCCGTCCGGCTGCGGGAAGTCGACCGTGCTGCGGATGATCGCCGGACTGGAGGACGTCACCGAGGGCGAGTTGCTGCTGGACGGCGAGTACGCCAACGACATCCCGCCCCGGGAACGCGACATGGCCATGGTGTTCCAGAACTTCGCCCTCTACCCGAGCATGACCAACCGCGAGAACATCGGCTTCCCCCTGAAGCTGGAGAACCCCCGCGCCGACCGCAACCCGCGCGTCGAGGCGACCGCCCGGATGCTCGGCATCGAGGACCTGCTCGACCGCTTCCCCGGGCAGCTCTCCGGAGGCGAGCGCCAGCGCGTCGCCATGGGGCGCGCCATCTCGCGCCGCCCCTCCGTCTTCCTGATGGACGAGCCCCTCTCCAACCTGGACGCCAAGCTCCGCAACCACCTGCGCGCGGAGATCGCCCGCCTCACCGCCGAGCTGGGCGTCACGACGGTGTACGTGACCCACGACCAGGCCGAGGCGATGTCGCTGGGCGACCGCGTCGCCGTGATGCGCGGGGGCGTGCTCCAGCAGGTGAGCAGTCCGCGCGAGACCTACGCCCTGCCGGCGAACGTCTTCGTGGCCGCGTTCATCGGCACCCCCCGGATCAACCTCCTCCAGGCCGTCGTGCACGCGCCGCTCGACGGGCGGATGTCGATCGACCTCGGCCGCCAGCGACTGCCGCTGCCCGAACCGCTCAGCTCCGACCACCAGTTGCTCCGCATCCAGCAGGGCCGCCAGATCATCGTCGGCCTGCGGTCCGAAGCCGCCCGCATCGCGCCGCCCAGCCAGGCCCGCCCGGGCGAGGTGGCGCTGACCGGCCTCGTCGAGCACACGGAGTACCAGGGCCACGAGGCGCTGGTGCACTTCAACACCGGCTCGCGGCCCGCGGTCGTGGCCGACCTGGAGTCCTCGCGCCCGCAGACCGCCACGCGCAGGCGCCGGGAGGGCGGGCCCGGCATGCTGGCCCGGCTCAAGGAGCGCGCCGTCTCCCAGGTCACCGGCCCCGTGGCGGTGCTCGACGCTCCGGACGTCGCCGCACCCGACGAGCGCCGCACCGTCGCACCGAGCGACCTGGTCGTCCGCACCGGCCCCGACGTGCGGCTCCGCCCCGGCGCACAGGTGCCGCTCCTCGTGGACCTCGCCCACCTGTACGTCTTCGACCACCTCGGCCGCCGCATCTGCCCGGCCCCGACGGACGTCCCGGGCCTGGAGGTCTGACCCCGGTCCTCCGCCCGGTCCGGGTGGCACCGGGCCCGGGCGGAGGCGGCGGCACCCGACCCGGGCGGAGGGGGCGTCCGGGCTAGGCGGAGGGGGCGTCCGGCGTACGGAGGGCGATCATGGCGACGTCGTCGTCGTTGTCGGCCGGGCGGACCTCCCGCAGCAGGGTGTCGCAGAAGACCTCCAGCGGCCGGTGCGCCAGCGCGGCCGCGTGGCGGCTCAGCCGGTCCAGGCCGAGGTCGAGGACGTGCCGCGGCGACTCGACGAGCCCGTCGGTGTAGAGCAGCAGCGTGGAGCGGGGCGGCAGGCCGACGACGGCTTCCGGGCGGGGCCGGTCCAGGCCCGTTCCCAGCAGCATGCCGTGGGCCTCGTCGAGATAGCGGGCCCGGCCGTCATGGGTGACGAGCAGCGGCGGCGGATGCCCCCCGTTCGTCCAGCGCAGGTGCCAGAGCCCGTCGTCACCGGATGTCAGCCGGGCGAGGATCATGGTGACCATCGGGACCTCGGCGACATGGATCACCGCCTCGTCGAGCCGGGTGACGACGGCGCCGGGGGCCGCCTCGGGATGGGACCAGGCGAAGGCCCGCAACATGTTGCGGACCTGCGCCATGCCGGCCGCGGCGTCGAGGTCGTGCCCGACGACGTCGCCGATGACCAGCGCGTGCGTGGAGCCGTCCAGCGCGAAGGCGTCGTACCAGTCGCCGCCCACGGAGGAGGCGTGCGGAGCCGGCACGTACCGTGCGGTCATCTCCAGCCCCGGGACGGTGGGCAGCTGCGGCAGCAGGTGGCGTTGCATGGTCTCGGCGACCTTGCGCTGACGCTGGTAGAGGCGTGCGTTGTCCAGCGCCAGGCCCGCCCGGCGGGTGAGGTCCTCCAGCAGCGGCAGGTCGGCCGGCGTGAACGGTTCGTGCCGGCGCGAGCGGCCCAGGGTCAGCGCGCCGAGCACGTCCCGCAGGCCCCGGATGGGCGCGATGGCGGCGGAGTGCATGCCCGTCGCGGCGAACAGACGCTGCTGCTCCACGGCGATGCCCGAGTCCGGCGGACCCTGGTAGGTCGCCGGACCTGCCAGCGTGGAGGCGGCGCCGCGCAGGGCCCGCGACAGCGGCATCGGAGACTCCGCGGGCACCGGCGGCATGGGTCCCTGCAGATCGTCCCGCTCGATCAGGAAGCCGTCCTTGTGCTCCGTCACCAGGACCCGCCGCACCTCGTCGTGCTCGGTCAGCAGGTCGAACACGGCCCAGTCCGCCAGCCGGGGCACGGTCAGCGCCGCCAGCCGGTGCAGCGCCTCGTCCACGTCGAGGGTGGACGTGAGCCGGGTGGTCGTCTCGGCGAGCAGGGACAGGCGGTCGAGTTCCGTGAGCGGCGCCGAATGCCCCCTCTCCCCGGGGTCGTCCTCGTGCGGTGACTCGTACAGCAGCGCCAGCGCGCCGGCCGCGCCCGTGTCCGACGTGTACGGGGTGACGAGCCAGGACAGCCGCAGCAGACTGCCGTCACCACGCACGAACCACTCCGCGTCGCCGTGCCGGGTGTCCCTGGTGAGCAGCGCCTTCCGCATCATGCAGCGGCTGCGCGGCAGCGCGTGCCCGTGCTCGTCGCGGTGCAGCAGGTCGTGGGAGTCCTCGCCGACGAGTGCCGCCGCGTCCCGGCCCAGGAGACGCTCGGCGGCACCGTTGACCGCCAGGATCCGCCCGTCGTCGTCGACCACGAAGGCCGCCGCCCCGATGCCCTCCACGCCTCCCGGCGCCGGGCGGGGCGGCCACTCGCGGGTACCGGCCTCCGGCACGTCACCCGTACCGGGCACCGTCACGTCGCCCATGTTCCTCCTTCACCGGACGCGCACCTACTGTGGTTCCCCGGCCCGGCCGTGACAAGCGTCCGGAGCGTGCCGGTCGCCGCTCCCCCCGGACAGGCCACCGGCGCGCCGTCGCCCCTCTGTTTGACCTTGACACGATGCCAAGGTCTTCACTGCCGGTGAGGAGGTGTCCCATGACCTTTCCGACACCGGACACGAAAAACGCCGAGGGCACGCGGAACCCCGAGGACACGACGGGAGCCGGGGGAGCGACGGGCCCGGCCGACCGGGCCGGGCCTGCGCACGCGCGGCCCGCCGGGGGCGCGGGCGGGACGGACGCGGACACGGCACGGGCCGGCCGGGGCCTCCGGGACGACCGGGCCACGGTCCGGCTGCGGACCGCGATGGCGATCGGCACGTCCCCCGACGAGCGGCTCGTGGGCCTGCTGGTCGAGCGGTGCGCGGTCGAACCCGACTTCTCCGTGCGCGAGGCGCTCACCTGGGCCCTGACCCGGCACTCCCCGGACACGGTGCTCCCGGGGCTCCTCGGCGAGCTGGGCTCGGACCGCGCACAGGCACGGAGCCAGGCACTGCACACCCTGTCCAAGATCGGCGACCGGCGGGCCTGGCCCTCCGTGACCAGGGCCCTGCTCTGCGACGCCGACGACGACGTGGCGCGCAGCGCGTGGCGGGCGGCGGTCGTCCTGGTCCCCGAGGACGAGAAGCCGGAACTCGCCGCCGTGCTGGCCACCCTGCTCGGCCGCGGACCGCATGAGACCCGGCTGAGCCTCAGCCGGGCGCTGACCGGACTCGGCGAGGCCGTCCTCCCTGCGCTGCGCGCTGCGATGATGGACCCCTGTCCTCAGGTGCGCGAGCACGCGATGGCCACGGAGCATCTGCTGCGCGACCCGGACGCGGGCTTCGGCTTCGCGATCGAGGAGGCGAAGCGCGTCGTGGCCCTCGGCGGGCGCGACCGGGAGAGGTGACGGACGGTGGGACGGTGCTGATCGGCGAGGTGGCGCGGCGCTCCGGCGTCAGCGCCCGCATGCTCAGGCACTACGAGTCGCTGGGGCTGGTGCGGCCCACGGAGCGCACCGGCGGCGGCTACCGGGAGTACTCCGCCGACGACATCCGCCGGATCTTCCACATCGAGAGCCTGCGCTCGCTCGGCCTGTCCCTGCGGGACGTGGGGCGGGCCCTCGACGACCCCGGATTCGAGCCCGCGGAACTCGTCGCGGAACTCGTGCGCGGGACCCGGGAGCGCATCGCGGCCGAGACGGAGCTGCTCACCCGGCTGCGCCGGATCGACGCCGCCGGACCCGCGGCATGGGAGGACGTCCTGCGGACCGTCGCCCTCCTCCAGGAGCTCGGATCCGCCAGCGCCGCACGGCGCCAGCGCGCCGCCCTGGCGACCGCCGAGACCGCACCGCTTCCGGCGGAAGCACTGGTCGAGGCGGCGCTCGGCGAGACGGACCCGCACGTCGCCGGGGCCCTGCGGTGGGCGCTGGCGCGCTCCGGAGACGACGGCTGGGCGCCGCTGGCGGAGGGCCTCGGATCACCCGAGGCCGCGGTGCGCGAGCGGGCGGTCAGGGCGCTCGCCGAGATGCCCCAGGACGAGGCGACGGCGCTGCTCCGGAGGGCCCTCGCCGGACCCGACGCGGCGGTCCGCCGCGTCGCGGCGCCCGCGCTCGGGGCGCGGGGCGCGGCCGAAGCGGTCCCGGTGCTCGCCGACATGGTCGTGGCGGGGACCAACGACGTCGAGGCCGCCGACGCGCTCCACGCGCTGGCGGCGTCGCCCGCGGCGGCGGACCGGATCGCCGCCGCGCTGGTGGAGCGTCTCGCCGGGTGCGCAGGAGACGCACCGGCCCGCAGGCGCCTGGCACAGGCGCTCGCGGACATCCCCGGGCCCGTGGCCGCCGACGCCCTCGCGGAGCTGGCGCGCGACGAGGACCGAGGGGTGGCGCTCACCGCCGCGTACGTCCTCCGCCGCCGCGACCACGCCTGACACGCGGGGCGCGGGCCGCCGCGCGCGGTGCGCCCCGGACCCCCGCCCGCGCGGCGGCCCGCGCCCCGGCGCCTTCCCCGCGACGGGCCCCCGGCGTAGCCTCCGCCACACCGCCGGGGCACCCCTGGCGCACGAAAACTAACACCGCTAGTTTGGGGTGCGAGACGACCGCGACGCGTGGAGGAGTGCGATGAAGGCCCACGACGGCATGTACATCGGCGGCGGATGGCGGCCCGCCGTCGGCACGGACACCATCGCGGTGGTGAACCCGGCCGACGAGCAGGTCATCGCGCACGTCCCGGCCGGCACCGCCGAGGACGTCGACGCGGCCGTACGCGCGGCCCGCGAGGCGTTCCCCGCCTGGGCGGCCACCCCGCCCGCCGAGCGCGCCGCCCTGCTCGGCGCGCTGCGCGACGAACTCGGCCGCAGGACCGAGGAGATCGCCGAGACCGTCACCGCCGAGCTCGGCGCCCCGCCGGCCCTCGCGCTCGCCGTCCACGCCTCGCTGCCGGTCGTGGTGGCCGGCACCTACGCCGACCTCGCGGGCTCCTACGCCTTCGAGGAGAAGCTCGGCACCTCGACCGTGCTGATGGAGCCGGTCGGCGTCGTCGGCGCGATCACGCCGTGGAACTATCCGCTCCACCAGATCGTCGCCAAGGTCGCCCCCGCGCTCGCCGCGGGCTGCACCGTGGTGCTCAAGCCCGCCGAGGACACCCCGCTGACCGCCCAGCTCTTCGCCGAGGCGGTGCACGCGGCCGGCATCCCCGCCGGCGTCGTCAACCTCGTCACCGGCCTCGGTCCGGTCGCCGGCCAGGCGCTCGCCGAGCACGACGGCGTCGACCTGGTGTCCTTCACCGGCTCCACCGCCGTCGGCAGCCGGATCGGCGCCGTCGCGGGCGCCGCCGTCAAGCGGGTGGCCCTCGAACTGGGCGGCAAGTCCGCGAACGTCGTGCTGCCGGGCGCCGACCTCGCCAGGGCGGTGAACGTCGGCATCGCCAACGTGATGTCCAACTCCGGCCAGACGTGCAGCGCCTGGACCAGGATGCTCGTCCACCGGGACCACTACGACGAGGCCGTCGCGCTCGCGGAGGCCGCCGTCGCCAAGTACGTGCCCGGCGAGCGCGTCGGCCCGCTCGTCAACGCCGGACAGCGGGAGCGGGTGCGCGGCTACATCGAGAAGGGCCTCGCCGAGGGCGCGCGCCTCGTCGCGGGCGGCCCGGACGCCCCGCTGGAGACCGGCTACTACGTCCGCCCGACCGTGCTCGCCGACGTCACCCCCGACATGACGGTCGCGCAGGAGGAGATCTTCGGCCCGGTCGTCTGCCTGATGAGGTACGAGGACGAGGAGGACGCCGTCGCCATCGCCAACGGCACCGTCTACGGCCTGGCCGGTGCGGTGTGGGCGGCCGACGACGCCGAGGCGGTCGCCTTCGCCCGCCGGATGGACACCGGCCAGGTCGACATCAACGGCGGCCGGTTCAACCCGCTGGCCCCCTTCGGCGGCTACAAGCGGTCCGGCGTCGGCCGGGAGCTCGGCCCGCACGGTCTCGCCGAGTACCTCCAGACCAAGTCCCTCCAGTTCTGAGCCGGGAGAACGCCACCGTGGTCCGTGCAGCAGTCCTGCCCTCCGTCGGATCTCCGCTGGAGATCACCGCCATCGACCTCCCCGAGCCCGGCCCCGGCCAGGTGCGGGTCCGGCTCGCCGCCGCCGGGGTGTGCCACTCCGACCTCTCCCTGTCCGACGGCACGATGCGGCTCCCCGTCCCCGCCGTCCTCGGCCACGAGGGCGCCGGCACCGTCGTCTCCGTGGGCGAGGGCGTCACCGGCGTCGCCCCCGGCGACGGGGTCGTCCTCAACTGGGCTCCGTCCTGCGGCGTCTGCCATCCCTGCACGCTCGGCGAGGTCTGGCTCTGCAACGACGCCCTCGCCGGGGCGTCCCGGGTCCATGCCGTCTCCCGGGACGGCACCGAACTCCACCCGGGGCTCAACGTGGGGGCCTTCGCCGAGGAGACCGTGGTCCCGGCGAACTGCGTGCTCCCCGTCCCGGACGGCATCCCGCTCGCCGACGCCGCCCTGCTCGGCTGCGCGGTCCTCACCGGATACGGGGCCGTCCACCACTCCGCCCGGGTGCGCGAGGGCGAGTCGGTGGCGGTCTTCGGTGTCGGCGGTGTCGGCCTCGCCACCCTCCAGGCCGCGCGGATCGCGGGCGCCGGACAGATCGTCGCCGTCGACGTGTCGCCCGAGAAGGAGGCGCTGGCCCGCGCGGCCGGTGCCACCGAGTACGTGGTCGCCTCCGACACCACCGCCCGCGAGATCCGCAAGCTCACCGGCGGACACGGCGTCGACGTCTCGATCGAGTGCGTCGGCCGGGCCGTGACCATCCGCACCGCCTGGGAGGCCTCCCGCCGGGGCGGCCGCACCACGGTGGTCGGCATCGGCGGCAAGGACCAGCAGGTCACCTTCAACGCCCTGGAGATCTTCCACTGGGGCCGCACCCTGTCCGGCTGCGTCTACGGCAACTGCGACCCCGCCGCCGACCTCCCGGTGCTCGCCGCCCTCGTCCGCGAAGGCTCCCTCGACCTGTCCGCGCTGGTGACCGACCGCATCACGCTGGAGGACATCCCGGCGGCCTTCGACGCGATGCGCGTGGGGAAGGGCGGCCGCGCGCTCGTGATGTTCTGACGTGCCCGTGGGGACCGGGCCGGAGCCCGGCCCCCACGCGGGTCAGCCCCCGTCCAGCTCGCACCACACGGTCTTGCCGCCCGCCCCGCGCACCACGCCCCACCGCACGGCGAGCGCCTCGAGCAGGGCCAGGCCCCGCCCCGACTCCTCGTCAGGCGACGGGCTGCGCGGGGCGGGAACCGCGTCGCCGGTCCGGTCCGTCACCTCGACGCGGGTCGTCGTCCCGTCGCCGCTCACCCGCAGCCTGACCGGTGCCCCCGGCCCCACGTGGCGCACCACGTTCCCGAGCAGCTCGCTCACCGCCAGTTCCACATCCGCGCACTCACGCCGCAGATGCGCGCGCACGGCGTGCCGCAGCAGCGGCACCGCCTCGGGCACCGCCTCCAGTTCCGCCTCGAAGTCCCCGCCGCTCACCGCCGGGCCGCCGCGCGCAGCACGGCCGTCAGCCGGTCGGCGGTCGCGAGGTTGCAGTTTCCCAGCGCCACCAGCTGCCGACAGGGCAGGGCGCCGGCGTAACTCGGCAGGTCCACGCCGAGGGACGGCAGGGTGATGCCGTGCGCGGCCAGTGCTTCCCGCAGCCGGTCCGCGCTCGTCCCGGCATTGGGTGCGCCATCGGGTGCGTCGGATCGTCGCTCGTTCATGAGGGCCACTTTCGTGTGCTGTGTGTGACGTTGCGCTCACAGCGTGGTGGCCCGGTGCGTACGGTGGAAGGGATTCTGACTCCACCGCACGGACCGTGGAACGGTGAACGATGGCGGCACGCAAGGACATCGACGGCTCGGCTGGCGTACCGGCCCTCTACGGGGCCGAGTTGCGCTTCCAGCGGGAGGCGGCGGGCCTGACGCTCCAGCAGACGGTCGAGGGCAGCTTCTACGGCGTGAGCCTGCTCAGCGAGATCGAGCGCGGCACCCGCCGCATGCCCGCGGACCTCGCACGGCACGTCGACCGGCTGCTGGGGACGGACGGATTCTTCGAGCGCCGCTGCGAGGACGTGCGGCGGGCGCGCCGGGGTGCGCATGCCGGGTACTTCGCGCAGGTGGCCGAAGTGGAGCCGCGTGCTCGGTCGATCGAGAGGTGGAGTCCCGCGCTCGTGCCCGGTCTGCTGCAGACCGAGGCGTACACACGTGCCGTCATCCACGCGACCCACCCGATGGACCAGCCGGACGAGGTCGAGGCGAAGGTGGCGGCCCGGGTGCGCAGGGCGGCGATTCTCGACAACCCCCGGACACCCGAGTACTGGGTGGTCCTCCACGAGTCGCTGGTCCTCCAGCCGTTCCTCTCCCGCCAGGACATGGCAGCGCAGCTCGCTCGCATCAGAGAGCTGGCCGCGCGACGGCGCATCGTTCTGCAAGTGCTGCTGTGGAACGCACCGACCCGGCCGTTTCTGAAGACGGACATGATGTTCATGCAGTTCGCGGACGCACCTCCGCTGCTGTACACCGAGGGTGCCTATCACGGGCAGTTGATCGACGATCCGGCCCTCGTCGAGCAGTATCACAAGGCATACGATCGGCTCAGGGCCGCCGCACTGTCCCCGGAGGCGTCCCTGGCCATGATCGACGCAGCTGCAGAGGACTACCGAAATGGCAAGCAGCCGGATTGACCTGGACGCAGTCGCTTGGCGGACGAGCAGTCACAGCAACGGAGACGGCGGCGAGTGCGTCGAGGTCGCGGACGGTCCCCGCGGGCACGTCCCCGTCAGGGACTCCACGCGGCCTGCCGGGGCCGTGGTGGTGGTCGGCGCCGGGGCGTGGGCGGTGTTCGTCGGACAATTGAAGACGATGGTTGTGTCCTGATCGCCCCACCGCGCGTCCGTGCGGTCAGCACCCCCGGAGGACCCCCGAAATGACAGTCAGCCGGATCGGCCTGGGCGCGGTCGCCTGGCGGACGAGCAGCTACAGCAACACCTCCGGCGGAGACTGCGTCGAGGTCGCGGACGGTCCCCGCGGGGTCGTCCCCGTCAGGGACTCCACGCGGCCGGGCGGGCCCGTGGTGGTGGTCGGCGGTGCGGCGTGGGCCGTGTTCGTCGACGGGCTGAGGGCGCCAGGGACTACGGCCTGACGGAGCGGGCCAGCCACGGGGTGAGCCCGTTCAGCAGGATGAGCTCCTTGTAGGTCTCGTCGCCGGGCAGCGGCACCACCAGCCACTCGCCGACCGGGAAGAACCGTCCCTTCACGTACGCGAGGCCGCCGTACACGGAGCGCAGGAAGCCCGGTACCGAGTCGCGCGGGACGTCGTGGAACTCGACGTCCTCGACGCTCACCCTCGCGTCCCCGTCGGCGAAGAGCCGGACGGTGACGGCCGGTTGCCCGCCCAGCTCCACGAACGCCTCGTGCGGCAGCGAGCCGTCCGGGTCCGCGGCGGTGAACGCGTCCGCCGACTCCCGGCGCGAGACCTGGTCGGTGCCGATGTCGTCCGTGACGACGAGCTCCCGGTCGTGCTCCCGCGCGATCTCGCGGATCGCGGCGACTGCGGCCTCGGTCGTCGGCAGGTGCGGGTGTGCCATGCGCACGATGATGCCCGCTGGGCACCCGGGCGCCGGGGACGCCGGGCGGTGGCGGCCGAAGGCGGGGGCCACGGACGGCTTCCGCCGCTCCGGCTCCGGTGCCCGCCGGAGCAGTCGGAGCGGGCCGCTCGGCGCATGGGCGCGAGAGCGCTCCCGGACAGCGGTCCCGCGTCCGGAACCGGGCACGCCGCCCCCGAGCGGCCGCGCCCGGCCGCGCGTAGCGTGGAAGGAGAACGTCAAACGGGGCGGCACGCTTCCGCGTCGAACGCCCGAGTCCGCGCCGTACGCTCGTACCGAGCCGTATCGTGTCGCCCTCCTCCGCCGGACAGGAGGCCCGACTCACCATGAGGATTCCCCCGTTGACCGCGCACGCCGCCCTGGGCGGTGCCGCGGAGCAGTACCGAAGGCCGGCCGCCGGACCGGCGGCCCTGGGGGACCTGATCGTTCCCCAGGGCGATCAGGCCTGCATCAACCTCCTCGTCGAATGCATGTCCTTCTGCCACGACGACAACTGCCAGTGCGAGTGCGCGCATCTGGCGACCGCGTGCGGTGGCTGGCCCTCGCCGCCGTGCCACATGTCCGCGTAGCACCGGCGGCCGACGCCACGTGGCAGCAGGCCGTGCGGATCGGCCCGCTCATGGCACGGACGGACGGCAGCGGTGCCGTGCCCGTCGGCGTCCTGGACGGCCCCGTGGCGGCGCTGGGCCCGGACCTGCTGGCCGCCCCGGTCGAACGGGTGCCCCGCGAGCCGGGTGCCGTGGCCGGACCGGGCCGGGACAGTGCGGCGCTGCGTCACGGCACCGCCGTGACCGGTGTGCTGGGGGCCGCTCGCGGCAGCGGTGCGCCGGGAATCTGCCCGGGGTGTCCGCTGCTCCTGCGTCCCGTATTCACCGAGGACCGCTTCTGGACGTCCGCCTCCGAACTGGCCCGCGGCATCGACGCGTGCCGGCTCCACGGTGCGCGGCTGATCAACGTCAGCGCGGCATTCGTCACGCAGGCCACGGCCGCGCCCGAGCTGACCGAAGCGCTCGATCTGGCCGGCCGCCACGGAGTCGTCGTGGTCGCGGCCGGCGGGCAGCGGGGGCGCGTGGCATCGTCACCCCTCACCTCGCACCCGGCCGTCCTCCCCGTCGTCCCCGGCGACCTCGCCGGACGGCCCCTGCCCCGGGCCGATCTGAGCCCGTCCGCCGGACGGCGGGGGCTGCTCGCGCCCGGTGCACCGCTGCCCTCCCTGGCACCCGGCGGAGGGCTTCAGGAGTTCGGCGGGAGCAGTCTCGCCGCCGCGCTCGTCACGGGCGTGCTGGCCCTCGCGTGGTCCCTCGCCCCCGGCCTGCCCTCCGGCCGGCTGCTGTGGGCGGCACGCGGGGCGGGCCGCCCGCGCCGCGGTCTGGTGCCGCCCCCGCTGGACGCCCGTCGCCTCCTGGAGGAGCTGATCTGATGCCCGACACCCCCGATCGGGACGGACCGCCGCCCGCCCGGCGGCCGGAACCGCCGGCACCGGCACGTCACCGCGTCCGGCTGCCCGACTTCCTGGTGCAGCAGGAGACGGGCCTCGGGGACGCCGTCTCCCGGGCCACCTCTCTCGCACGCGTACGGCCCTGCGGAGGGTGCCGACGGCGGGCGGCCGCTCTCAACGGCTGGCTCAGCATCGCCCCGCGCGGGCGCCGGTCGACAACACACGGAGAACCATGAACGAGAACGAGAACGTGCCCGCCCCCGAACCCCCGGGCCCGGCCCCCGAAGCGACCCGCGAACCGGCCCCCGCCCCGCGTCCGGCCCTCGGGCGGGCCGGCCCGGCGGACGCCGTCGTCCCGGCCGGAACCCCCGCCGCCCCGGCCGCGGTCTCCGCCGAGCCCCCACCGGAAGCCGCCGCAGGATGCGGATGCGGATGCGGCGGTGCGGGAGGTGCGGGAGGCCCGCAGGGCTCCGGCGGCTACGTGTACGCCGTCGGCCGGATCGAGGCCCGCTTCCCCGACCTCGGCGTGGAGAAGGAACTCGAACAGGCCGTGGGCCGCACGGAGACGAGCGGCATGACCGACGGCCAGGCCGTCCACACGGTGCTCAACGAACCCGCCAACCGCTATCTCGCACGCCAGATGTGCTGGGTGCTGACGATCGGGGGCCTCGACGCCTACCTCCTCGTCCCGCGGGACAGCGCCGAGGTGGACCTCCTCGTGGAGACGGTCCGGCCGGCGCCCAGGGCCGGCGACGTCGACGTGGTCATCGGCACGATGGGCGGACTGGCGTCCCTGGACCGCTGCAACGGGCTCACCCTGCCGCAGATCGCCTTCGAGCAGCTCTACTCCTTCGACACCGCGAGCTTCCTCGACCGGCTGCCGACCCCTGACGGGATCGACGACGGCGCCTTCCGGGCGTCCGCCGAAGAGGTGCTGAGCAGGGTCACGGCGCTGACCGACAACACCGGCTCCACGGACCGGCACCGCGCGGTCAACTACTGCGCGCTGCGCTACCCCGAGATCTACTCGGCCGCGGCCGCCCAGTACGCGCGGGACTGCGCGCTCACCGGCGTGGACACCACCCGGTCGGAGGTCTCCATGGCCCGGACGCTGATCGACGTGGTGTTCACCTACACCAACCGGACCACCAACGTGGCCGACCGGCTGGCGGCCCGCGTCGACGTCACCGAGATGTTCCCCTTCCTCACCGCGCCGCTCTCGTCGTACTGCGCCCACTGACGCAGGCCCGCGCGCCGCACGGCAGGACGGACCCCCGCCCTGCCGTGCACCGCACGGGCCCCGCGGTCTCCCCGCGGCGGTCCGGACCGGACCGCCGTCACCCGCCCCCGCTCAGCGCGCCGTCTCCCCGCGCCGGGCGGCGGTCTCCGCCCCCGCCTCGCCACCGGTCCCGGCGGCGGCCGTCCGGGCCCGCGAGCGGGACACGGCGACCCCCGCCAGGCACAGCGCACCGCCCGCCAGCGTCAGCAGGCCCGGGACCTCGTCCAGAGCGAGCCACGACATCAGCACCACGAGCGCGGGGACCGCGTACGTGGTGGCGCCCATCCGGCCCGCCGTGGTGCGCGCCAGCGCGTAGGCCCAGGTCGTGAAGGCGAGCGCGGTCGGGAAGACGCCGAGATAGACCATGTTGAGTGTCGCGGGGAGCGGCGCGTCGGAGGCCTCCGTGAGGAGCTGCCCCGCGAACGGCAGGCACGCGACCGTGCCGACCAGGCAGCCGAACGTCGTCACCTGGAGCGCGCTCGCGTGGGTCAGGGCCGGCTTCTGGGCGACCACACCGGCCGCGTACCCCACCGCCGCCACCAGGCACAGCACCACGCCGAGGGTGGACGAGCCGCCCTCGCCGGACATGGACAGGCCCACGACCACCGCGCCCGCGAAGGAGACCGCCATGCCCGCGACCAGCCGCGGCGGCAGCCCCTCGCCGAGGAACCGCGCGCCGAGCAGGGCGATCAGGACCGGGCCGACGTTGACGACCATCGCCGCCGTGCCCGCGTCCACCTGCTGCTCGCCCCAGTTGAGCACGACCATGTAGACGCCGAACCACAGCAGCCCCGACACCGCGATGCCCGGCCACGCGGCCTTCGGCGGCAGCCCCTCGCGCCGGACCAGCAGCACGCAGCCGAGGGCGAGGGAGCCCGCCAGCAGCCGGCCGAGGGCCAGCGCGCCGGGGGAGTAGGCGTCCCCCGCGCTGCGGATGGACACGAAGGCGGACGCCCACAGGACGACGGTGACGGCGGCGGCCGCGAGGGCGGGCCAGGCGGCGGGGCGGGAGGGGTTCGTCATGCGGCGACGGTACGGCCGCGACCCTTCGGCGCTCACCGCAATTTCCCGGGCTCGATGCCGAGCAGCTCGTGCAGCGCCCGCTCGCCCTCCGCGGTGACCTTCACAGCCCGCTCCGACCCGATCCGCACGCACCAGCCCGACTCCAGCGCGTGCGCGCACAGCCGGGCGCCGGAGACCCCGGCGAGATGGGGCCGGCGCTCGGTCCAGTCCAGGCAGCCGCGGGCCAGCGGGCGGCGTCCGGTGCGGACCAGCGGGATGCCCGCCCCGTCGAACCAGTCGACGCCCCGCCCGGTGAGCGCGAAGCCCGAGTCCTGCGCGATCAGCCCGCGCGCCGTCATCGCCTCGGTGACGGTGATGCCCAGCCGGCCCGCGAGGTGGTCGTAGCAGGTGCGGCCGCGTGCCATCGCGTGGGCGGCGCTCGACTCGCGCAGCGTGCGCGGCCGGGGTGCCGGACCGGGTGACGCGTACGCGGCGAGCTCCTCGACCAGGTGGGCCACCCGGTCGTCGGCGAGCCGCACGTACCGGTGGCGCCCCTGGCGCTCCTCGGCGAGCAGGCCCCCGGCGACCAGCTTGCCGAGGTGCCCGCTCGCGGTCGACGCGGCCACCCGGCCGTGGCGTGCCAGCTCCCCGGCCGTCCAGGCGCGCCCGTCGAGCAGCGCCAGGGCGAAGCCCGCGCGTGTCTCGTCGGCGAGCAGCGAGGCGAGGGCGGCGAGGTCGCGGGGCGAGGTCATGCCCCCAGGATGCGGCAGCCATCCTTCGGCGGCGGCCGAAGGATGGCTGCCGCGCCCGTGCGTCCCCGCGTCCCGCGCTACGGGGCCGCCGTCGTCCCGTTCCGCCCCGCTCCCGCCTCGTACTGCACCGTCAGCCCGTCCAGCAGCGCGCGCAGGCCCGTCTCGAACGCCCCTTCGTCCACCTGCTCGCGGCGGTCCGCCAGCAGGTGGGCCTGGCCGAGATGGGGGTAGTCGGCCGGGTCGTAGGCGTCCGCGTCGTCGACGAAGCCGAGGGCGAACGAACCGAGGGCGGAGCCGGTGATGAAGTAGCGCATCAGCGCGCCGATGTACGTGGCCTGGGCGGGCGGCCAGCCGGCGCGGACCATCGCGCCGAAGACGGCGTCGGCGACCTTGAGGCCGGCCGGGCGGCGGCCGGGTCCGCGGGCGAGGACCGGGACGGTGTTGGGGTGGGCCCGGAGCGCGGACCGGTAGGAGAGCGCCCAGTCGTGGAGCGCGGTGCGCCAGTCCCGGGGGTCGTCCGCGTCGAACATCGACAGGTCGACACGGGCGCTGACCGCGTCGGCCACGGCTTCCAGGATCTCGTCCTTGTTGCGGAAGTGGTTGTAGAGCGACGGGCCGCTCACCCCGAGTTCGGCCGCGAGCCGCCGGGTGGAGACCGCGTCCAGTCCCTCCGCGTCGACGAGCGCGCCCGCCGCCTCGACGATGCGGTCACGGCTGAGGAGGGGCTTGCGCGGTCGGGCCATGCGGCACATAGTAGGGCCTGGCAAAATAAACTAGCAGTGGTAGTTAAAGTGGGGTGTCCGCGTATGAACCTGGAGCTCACCGAGGAGCAGTCGGCCGTCCGCCGGCTCGCCGCGGACTTCGTCGCCCGTGAGGTCGCCCCCCATGTCGTCGACTGGGACCGGACCGAGAGCGTCGACCGCGGGATCGTGAAGAAGCTCGGCGCGCTCGGCTTCCTCGGCCTCACCGTCGACGAGGAGTACGGCGGCTCCGGCGGCGACCACCTCGCCTACTGCCTGGTCACCGAGGAACTCGGCCGCGGCGACTCGTCGGTGCGCGGCATCGTCTCCGTCTCCCTCGGCCTGGTCGCCAAGACCGTCGCCGCGTACGGGACCGACGAGCAGAAGCGGGCCTGGCTGCCCCGGCTGACCTCGGGCGACGCGGTCGGCTGCTTCGGGCTGACCGAACCGGGCACCGGCTCGGACGCGGGCAGCCTGGCCACCCGCGCCGTCGCGGACGGCGGCGACTGGGTGCTCAACGGCACCAAGATGTTCATCACCAACGGCACCTGGGCCGACGTGGTGCTGCTGTTCGCCCGCACCAACGACACCCCCGGGCACCGGGGCGTCTCCGCCTTCCTCGTCCCCGCCGGCACTCCCGGGCTGTCCCGCCGCACCATCCACGGCAAGCTCGGCCTGCGGGGCCAGGCCACGGCGGAACTCGTCCTCGACGACGTGCGCGTCCCCGCGTCCGCCATGCTCGGCCAGGAGGGCAGGGGCTTCTCGATCGCGATGTCCGCGCTGGCCAAGGGCCGGATGTCGGTGGCCGCAGGCTGTGTCGGCATCGCCCAGGCCGCGCTCGACGCGGCGGTCGGCTACGCCGCGGAGCGCGAACAGTTCGGCCGTCCCATCGCCCACTACCAGCTGGTGCAGGAGCTGATCAGCGACATCGCGGTGGACGTCGACGCGGCCCGCCTGCTCACCTGGCGGGTCGCCGACCTCGTCGACCGGGGCGAGGAGTTCGCCACCGCCGCCTCCAAGGCCAAGCTCTTCGCCTCCGAGGCCGCCGTCCGCGCGGCCAACAACGCCCTCCAGGTCTTCGGCGGCTACGGCTACATCGACGAGTACCCGGTCGGCAAGCTGCTGCGCGACGCCCGCGTGATGACCCTCTACGAGGGCACCAGCCAGATCCAGAAGCTGATCATCGGCCGCGCGCTCACGGGGGTGAGCGCGTTCTGAGCCCGCCGGGGGACGGGGGCCCTCCGGGGAAGTCCGCCGCGGGGCGGGGGCCGCGCGAGGGCCGGAGGGCCGCCTGAGTACGCGGATGAGTAGCAGCACCCATGTGACACCCGCCACGGCCGCGGATGCTGTCCCCATGAGTGAGACACAGGTCAAGCAGCAGAACACCGCGGCCTACTACAGCCAGGCCGTGATCTCCTTCGCCGTCGCGCTCGGCGCCGTCGCCATCGGGATCTACCACATGGAGGCGGACGCCTGGGTGCGCGCCTTCCTCGCCGTCGCCGTGCTGTACCTGACGACTTCGGCCTTCACGCTCGCCAAGGTCGTGCGGGACCGCCAGGAGGCCGGCCAGATCGTCAGCAGGGTCGACCAGGCCCGGCTGGAGAAGCTGCTGGCCGAGCACGACCCCTTCCAGAAGCTGTAGAAAGCCGGAGCGCGGGCGCCGCGGCCGTCCGCCCCGCCGCCCCGCCGCCGCACGATCCCCCGCGCGAGGCCCTAAGCGGGCGCTCATTCGCGGGGTATGGTGTCGTCCTGTGCCAGGGAAGGGGCGAGTGATGACTGCGGCGGACCAGACGGCGGCCGGCGAGGACGTGCCCGGCGAGGAGAAGCCGTGGGACCAGGTCACCCCGGAGGCGGCCAGGAAACTGCTGGTCGCCGCGGTCGAGGCGTTCGCCGAGCGCGGCTACCACGCCACCACCACCCGTGACATCGCCGGGCGGGCGGGCATGAGCCCCGCGGCCCTCTACATCCACTACAAGACCAAGGAAGAGCTGCTCCACCGGATCAGCCGCATCGGCCACGACAAGGCCCTCGACATCCTGACGGCCGCGTACGAGGCGCCCGGCACCCCGCGCGAGCGGCTCGCCGAGGCCGTCCGCTCCTTCGTGCGCTGGCACGCCGGACGGCACACCACGGCCCGCGTCGTCCAGTACGAGCTGGACGCCCTCTCCGACGACCACCGGGCGGAGATCATCGAGCTGCGGCGCGAGAGCGACGCCGTGGTGCGCAGGCTCCTCGACGAAGGCGTCGCGGCCGGGGAGTTCACCGTGCCCGACGTGCCGGGCACCGCGGTCGCCATCCTGTCGCTCTGCATCGACGTGGCGCGCTGGTTCAACACCCAGGGGCGCCGCACGCCCGACGAGGTCGGCGCGTTCTACGCCGACCTCGTGCTGCGCATGGTGGGAGCCCCGCAGGACCGCTGAGCGGGTGCGGGGCCGGCCCGGGAGCCCGGGGCAGCGGGCCACGGCCGGACCCCGACGGCTCCCCGGCCCGACGGCTCAGAAGAAGTAGCGGGAGACCGACTCCGCCACGCACACCGGCTTGTCGCCGCCCTCGCGCTCGATCGTGACGAGGGCGGTCATCTGCACGCCGCCGCCCGCCTCCTCGACCTGCTGGAGCACGGCCGTGGCGCGCAGGCGCGAGCCCACCGGGACGGGCGCGGGGAAGCGCACCTTGTTGGTGCCGTAGTTGATGCCCATCTTCATGCCCTCGACCCGCAGCACCTGCGGCACCAGCGCGGGCAGCAGCGACAGGGTCAGATAGCCGTGGGCGATCGTCGTGCCGAAGGGGCCGTCCGCCGCCCGCTCCGGGTCCACGTGGATCCACTGGTGGTCCCCCGTCGCGTCGGCGAAGAGGTCGATCCGCTTCTGGTCGATCTCCAGCCAGTCGCTGTGCCCCAGCTGCTCGCCCACTCCGGCGCGCAGCTCCTCGGGGGAGGTGAAGATCCTCGGCTCGGCCATGTCCCTGGTCCCTGCCTCTCGCACTGTCGAAGCGCATGTCGCGACACATCTGTCCCAGACGATGTCTAAGCGCTTGCTCAGCATGGTCGGCCCGGGGGCGCTCTGTCAACGGAGGGCGGGGACGAGTCCACCGTGCACGTAGGGTTCGGCGGGTGCCCCAGATTCCCGAGACGATCCACGAACTCACCGTCGGCCAGCTCGCCGCACGCAGCGGCGCTGCCGTCTCCGCCCTGCACTTCTACGAGTCCAAGGGCCTCATCTCCAGCCGGCGCACCAGCGGCAACCAGCGGCGCTACAGCCGGGACACGCTGCGCCGGGTGGCGTTCGTCCGCGCCGCCCAGCGGGTCGGCATCCCCCTGGCCACCATCCGGGACGCCCTGGCCGAACTGCCCGAGGAGCGCACCCCCGACCGCGAGGACTGGGCCAGGCTCTCCCAGGCGTGGCGGGGTGTGCTCGACGAGCGCATCCGGCAGCTCGGCAGGCTCCGCGACCACCTCACGGACTGCATCGGCTGCGGCTGTCTGTCCCTGGAGACCTGCGTGCTGTCCAACCCGGACGACGTCTTCGGCGAGCAGCTGACCGGTTCCCGGCTGCTGGGCGAACGCCGCCCGCCCGCGGGCGACGCACGCTGACCGCCGGGCCGGCCGGGCCGGCCGGCCCGGGGGACGGGCGCCCCGTCCCCCGGACCGCAGGCATCACTCGTACTCGGTGCCTCCCTTGCGCGTCAGATACGCCGGGCTGACCGCCTTCGCGATGGCCCGCCCGCCGGTCACCGGGCTGTAGCGCTCGACCGCGGCGCGGACCACCACACCCTCCCGCAGATGCAGGCCCCGGCCCGAGACCGTCTCCCTGCCGGTCGCCAGCTCCAGCACCTTCGCGGCGTCGTACGGGCCCTCGTACAGCCGTGGCACCAGGGGGAGTTCACCGTCGAGCAGGGCGGCCGCGTCCAGCCAGCGGACCTGCCCGTCGATCTCCGCGGACACGTCGAACACCGCGTATCCCAGTCCCTCGGCGCTGCGGGCGTCCGCCCCGTACGCGAGGTCCTGCACACCCGCGCCGTACACCTCGCCGAAGACGCCGACCCGGCTCGCCCCGAGCGAGGCGGCGAGCCGCGCGGCGACCGCCGGGACGCCGTGGCCCAGCACCGCGCGCCAGTAGAGGTTCGCCGGGTCCTCGGTGAGGGCCAGGCCCTTGGCGCCGAAGCCCTTCGAGGAGACCCGCACGCTGCCGCCGTCCGCGGCCGACCAGGTCAGCAGGCAGGCCGTGCCGTGCAGCTTCTCCGTCAGCACCACCGGCTCGCCGGGCTCGAAGATGTCCGGGTAGCGCTGGAGGTTCTCGATGTCGACCCACCCCAGCAGGCCGGGCGCCGACTCCACCGCACCGCTCATCCCGACCGGGACGGGCGGGACCCACTTGGTGATCGAGAGCAGCTCCGCGAAGTCGGTGCCCTCCTCGGCCGCCCGCGCGAGGTCGACACCGGCCAGCGCACGCGGCCGGCACACGATGCCCTGCGACAGCTCGCCGCGCAGCCGCACCGCCTTGACCCGGTTGCGTCCGCCGCCGGACAGGCGCCCCGTCAGGCCCAGTTCACCGATCAGGCCGTCGGGCAGCACGGCCTGCTCCGGGATGTAGAGCGCGACGTCACCGGTGCGGTACGCGCCCTTGGCGACGACGGCCCGGTAGAGGCCCACCTGGGCCAGCTCCAGCGCGTCGGCGTCGGGGTGCTCGTGCACGGTCAGTCTCTCGGCGGTGACGCGCAGCGTCGACATGTCGGGGGCTCCTCGCTCGTGGCATCCGTCTCCCGCCACTCTCGCGCGCCGGATTCCCGCTGGCCCACGGGATTTCCGCTCTGCTAAGGGGCGCCCCGCACAGCCCGGCGGACCGGTGTGCGGCACCGGACGCCGATCGCCCCCGTGCCGGGCGGTCGCCGCCCCGGTACCCGGCCGCCGGCCGGGCCCCGCGTGCCCGGGCCGCCGCGGCGGTGCCCCGGGGAGCCGCGTACCCGGCTCCCCGTGCGCGTCCCGGCCGGACCCCGGCGGGCACTTCGCCCCGGCCGGGCCCTCCTCCGGCCGGCCCTCGCCCGGACGGCCCGGAGTCAGGCCACCGAGGCGAGGGCGTGCCGCCCCGCCCTGCGCGCCGCGGTCACGGCGTCCGCGCTCAGCACCGGCTCCGGGACCACGATCCCGCAGCCGTCGCAGACCGGTCCGGCCCACGGCTCGCCGTCGAGGTCGTGGCGCCACACGATGTGCGTTCCCCTGCACACCGGACAGGCCGCCCCCGGCTCCTCGTCCAGCGCGCCGATGAGCCGGCGCAGCACCTCGCCCAGCGGCTCGGCGGGGTGGGCGTGCGGGGTGTCGCAGCGCGCGACCCCGTTCCCGCCCCGGCTCCTGCGGTGCCAGTCGTCGAGATGGCCGGGCCGCCGCAGCCCCTCGTGCTTCTCCCGTTTGCGGCGGTCCGCGAAGTCCTCTTCGTACGCGAGCCAGACGGCCCGCGCGTCCTCCAGTTCGTCCAGCGCGGCCACCAGCCGCACCGGATCCGGATCCCGGTCCTCGGGCTCGATCCCGTGGCGGGCGCACAGGTGGTCCCAGGTGGCCCGGTGGCCGTACGGCGCGAACCGCTCCAGGCACTTGCGCAGCGAATAGCGGCGCAGCGCCAGATCGCACCGCGCGTCGCGCACCTGTCTCGCAAGACTCCGGAAACCTGCCATCGTGTCGGCACCTCCGTCACTCTCGTACATCGGCGTTGGGGAATGGACGTAGGAGTGCCCGTTTGGGCTCCATCGAAAATCGCCGGCCGCCGATTCGTCCGGATCCGTTCGTTCGGACCGGTCCGAACACGCCGCTCAGCGGCCGACGCGGCCCGCCGCCAGCACCAGCCGGGCCAGTTCCTCGTGGCAGATGTCACTGTGCGCGCCGGCCGGGGGTCCGCCGCGCCGCACCACCTGGGCCGCGTCCACGCTGACGCACCCGCTGCCGGGCAGCCCGTCGCGCAGCGCCTCGCCCAGACTCATGCGCACCGCCCCGGGCACGGCCCGGATGCCCTCGGCGCCCATCGCGCGCCAGCGCGGGTCGTCCCCGGCCGCCGCGGGCTCCCCGGCGAGCCCGAAGGCCAGCGGGTAGAAGACGCCCAGCGCGCTGTCGTGCCGCGAGTAGGACGCCACCACCGGGCCGTCCACCCGGTCCTGGAGCGCGGCGAGCGCGCCCCCGCCGCGCGGCGCGTGCGGCAGGCCGCAGGCGAAGGAGTAGTGCGACAGGGCGCCCTGGAGCAGTGTCAGCGACTTCACGTTGTGGGCGCCGTGCGGGAGGCCGCGCAGCGCGAAGGCCACCAGGCGGGCGCCGTGACCGTGCCCGACCAGGTGGACCCGCACGTCGGGGGCGGTCCGGGCCAGCCGGCCCAGCAGGGGGCCGAGCCCCAGTTCGCCGACGGTCCCGGCCCGGCGCTTGAGCGCGTAGTACGTGGTCTGCCGCAGCAGCTCCTTCGCTCCCCGCCACGGGAACGGCGCCACGGCGGGTACCGTCGCGCCCGGGTGGCCGGCGCCGGGAGCGGTGTGCACCGCGGCCGGGCCGCCGGGTATCGGACCGTCCGGCCTGCCGCGGCCGGGTACCGGTCCGCCGGGGGCCCCGGCCCGGATCACCCCCGCGCCCGGGAGGCCACCGCCCGACGGGCCCGCGCCCGGCGGGCCCCAGACGTCCGCCGCCGGACCGGGGTCCAGGGCCTGCGACAGCCGGCCGCACAGCGTCCGGACGCTCTCGTACAGCACCGCGGGCGGCCCCTGCTCGTCCAGCGGCAGGTCCTCGGCGAAGCCCGACTCCAGCCCGCCGGCCGGGACGGCCGCCAACTGCCGCGCCAGCGAACCGAACTCGTCGAACGCCGACCAGGACCCGGGCTGCTCGTCGAGGAGCGCCGCCAGCCGCCGCACGTCGGCGTGCCGGCCCGGGTGCAGCGCCATCAGCCCGTCACGGGTCGCCCGGTCGAGCCCCGGTCCCGTCGGCTGCGCCCCCGGCGCGGGAGGCTCCACGTCGGGGATGGACTCGTCCGTGAACCGCATCGAGGGCCAGGCGACCGCCGCGCACGCGAGTCGCGCCTGCGGGGTCTGGGCCACCAGTTTGCTGAACGGGGCGAAGAACGCCGAGTTCATCGCCCGCGCCGTGGCGGGGGAGTTGTGCCACCCGTGGGCGAACAGGAGCAGATCGGTGATCCCCGGTTCCACCAGGCCGCCGGCCGGCCCGAGCGGATCGCCGTCCGCCCCGAAGACCGCCTCCCGGTACGGCTGCCCACCTGTGTCGGCCATGGCGCCCCTCCCCTCGTCCCCTCACCCCAGCATCCTGCGCAAGGGAGGAAACAGCCATACCCGCGGAGGATCAGAGACGTTCGGCCGCCCGGACCTCATGCAGATGGATGAGGACGTCGTACGACGTGAGCAGGCGCACCCGCTCGGGCTCGTCCGGCCAGGCATTGCCGATGTCCCAGGTGGGACGGGCGACTCCCAGCCACTGGCGGGCCGTCCGCGGGGCCGTGCGGAGATCGGCGTACCAGTCGTGCGCAGCGACCCGTTCCAGGGTGTGCTCGGCCCGGCCGGGGCCGGGCGCCGGGACGGAGAAGGTACCGAGCCGCTCCCCGGGGTCCGTCAGGTCCAGGGCGTTGAACGACCCCCGGCCGAAGGTGAAGCCGACGCTCACGTAGGAGTCGCCGATCAGGTCCCGCAGGAACGCGCCCTGCACCTTGGGGTAGTTCTCGGGGTCGGTGGTCTCGTAGCGGACGTGACCGTTGTGGGCGGAGAGCAGCATCCGGTGCCCGGTCTGCCGCTGCCACCAGACGGTGTTCTCGGCCATCATCCGGTCCCGGTGGCGCATGGCCGCGCCGACCTGCGCCGGGTCCTCGAAGTCGAAGGCGAACTCGGCGCCCGTCTGCGCGATGGCGCGGGCGTGCTGGAGGACCCAGGCGTGCCGCTGCCGGTCCGGTCCGGGCCGCTGCCGCTCCAGCAGCGCGAGCGCGGCCCGCACGTCGGCGGCCATGGCCCGGCGCTCGGCGAGCGGCCGCCGCATCGAGCGCTCGATGGTCTCCCGGACCCCGCCGGCCGGCCGGGACGCTGCGTAGAGCCGCTCGAACTCGGGGAGCAGCCGGGGATGGCGGGCCGCCACGTAGGAGGTCACCTCGTCGAACAGCCGCGGCCCCGCGTAGGCGATGTCGTTGCCCATGAACTGCACCGGCCGGTCCGGGTGCCGGACGTTGTGCCGCCGCATCCACTCCAGGAGGTCCAGGTACTCGCGGGTGTGCCAGATCAGGTACGACTCCTGGAACTCCTCGCGCATGATCGTGCGGGGATCGCCCTCGCCGCGCAGCACGTACGCGTTCAGCCGCAGCCCCGCGCTCCAGTTGGCCTCCAGGGCGTACGTGGTGAAGCCCTCGTGCTCGACGAGGTGCCGGAACAGCCGGTGCTTGGTGGTGAAGAACTCGGACGAGCCGTGGGTCGCCTCGCCGACGCCCACAACGGTGGCCGAGCCCGCCATGGCGGCCAGCGGACGCAGGTCGGAGAGCGGCTCGGCGTGCCGGGCGAGGGCGCGCACCGGGTCGTCGGCCTGCTGCTGTGCCCGCGCGGGCGTCATCAGGGCGATGGCGGCCAGTGCCGTGAGGAGCAGCACGGCGTGCTGGAGCAGGGGATGCCTTCTGAGGTCTCGCAGCCGGGGGCGCATGGCTCCACCCTCCCCGCGCGCCCGGGGGCGGGGCCAGGGTGCGGCCACCCGGGGCGGGGGTGGGGACAACCTCACCCCCCCCGCCCCGGGCGGGCCGCCCGCTCAGTAGCGCAGGTACCTGCGGCGCACGGCCCGGAAGGCGGCCAGGTCGGCCGCCCACGCGCCGACGACCTCGTCGGTGTCCGCGCCCGCGTCGATCAGGGTGCGCACCGAGGTGGTGCCGGTGAGCTTGTCGATCCAGTTGTCCGGCCGCCAGGCGAACCCGCTCCAGCTCCGCTTGGCCGTCACCAGCAGGCCGATGCCGGTGCGCACCGGGTCGAAGGACCCGCGGTCGTGGACGTGCACCTGGACGCCGCCCACCGTCTTCCCCTGGAACTTGGAGAACGTGGGGGCGAAGTAGGCCTCGCGGAAGCGGACTCCGGGCATGTCCAGGGCGTTCGCCGCCTCGGCCCAGTGCCGGTCGACGCCCTCGGCGCCGAGCAGTTCGAACGGCCGGGTGGTGCCGCGCCCCTCGGAGAGGTTGGTGCCCTCGAAGAGGCAGGTGCCGGAGTAGACGAGGGCGGTCTCGGGGGTGGGCATGTTGGGGCTCGGCGGCACCCAGGGCAGCCCGGTCTCGTCGAAGAAGTCGGAGCGCCGCCAGCCCTTCATCGTCACGACGGACAGGTCCGCCGGCTGCGTCAGGAACTCCCCGTTGAACAGGAGCGCCAGTTCGGCGACGGTCATGCCGTGGGCCTGCGCGATGGGCTCGCGGCCGACGAAGGTGGCGAACCGCTTGTCGAGCACCGGCCCGAGGGCGGCCCGCCCGGTCACGGGGTTCGGCCGGTCCAGCACCACGAACCGCTTGCCGGCCAGCGCGGCGGCCTGCATGCAGTCGAACAGCGTCCAGATGTACGTGTAGAAGCGGGCGCCGGCGTCCTGGATGTCGAAGACGACGGTGTCGACGCCCGACGCGGTGAAGACGTCCGCCAGCGGCTGCCCGCTCTTCAGGTACGTGTCGTACACCGGCAGCCCGGTGGCCGGGTCGTCGTAGCGGCCCTCGGAGCCGCC
Source organism: Streptomyces genisteinicus (assembly GCF_014489615.1). Taxonomy (GTDB): domain Bacteria; phylum Actinomycetota; class Actinomycetes; order Streptomycetales; family Streptomycetaceae; genus Streptomyces; species Streptomyces genisteinicus. The sequence goes on along the minus strand of NZ_CP060825.1, from coordinate 1,333,429 downwards.
CGCCTGCGCGGTGCCGCGGAAGCCGTGCTCGGGGCCGAAGACCGCGATCAGGTCCACCCGGTCGTCGGCGTGCATCACGTCCACGATGTGGCGCACGTCGCCGGTGATGCCCGTCGGGTTGGTCACGACGCCCACCCGCTCGCCCGACAGGGCGGCGTACCCGTCCGCCGCGAGCCGGTCGAATCCGGTGCGCACCGCGCGGCCCCGCTCACCGTGGGCCGCGGCGGGCGCCGCGGTGGCCGCCAGGGCCCCTACCGCGCCGCCGCCGGCGGCCAGCAAACCCCGTCTGGACAGGCTCATCGGGCTACCTCCGTGATCGCCTTCTGTCATGGCCACGCAGGCTAGCGCTCCTGACGCCCGCCGGGAACGACCTCGGCGGGACCCGTGCGCCCGAGGCGCATCCCGGCGCGGCCCGCCCCCGCCCGCGGCATGTACCGGCCCCGTGCGCGCGCGTGTCCCGAGCCCTGCTCCGGCATGTCCCGGCCCCGTCCGCTCGCGTGTCCCGAGCCCTCCTCCGGCATGTCCCGACCCCTTCCCCCCGCACATACCGACCGGTTAGTCTGCCCGTGAAGCCGAGGAACTGCGAAGGGCGGAGCGCGATGAGTACGGTGCGGGGCGCGGGAGTTGTGGTCACGGGCGCCGGCGGCGGCATAGGCGCCGCACTGGCCCGCCGGTTCGCCGCCGAGGGCGCCCGCGTCGTGGTCAACGACATCGACGCCGCCAAGGCCGGGGCCGTCGCCGCCGAGATCGGCGGCACCGCCGTCCCCGGTGACGCCTCCGGCATCGTGGACGCCGCCCGCGACGCCCTCGGCGGCACCGTCGACGTCTACTGCGCCAACGCGGGCCTCGGCTCCGGCGGCGACGCCTTCGCCGACGAGGACGTCTGGGCGTCCGCCTGGGACGTCAACGTCATGGCACACGTCCGCGCGAGCCGCGCCCTGCTGCCCGACTGGCTGGAGCGCGGCAGCGGGACCTTCGTCTCCACCGTCTCCGCCGCCGGACTGCTCACCATGATCGGCGCCGCCCCGTACAGCGTCACCAAGCACGGCGCCCTCGCCTACGCCGAGTGGCTCTCCCTCACCTACCGCCACCGCGGCCTCAAGGTCCACGCCATCTGCCCCCAGGGCGTGCGCACGGACATGCTCGCCGCCACCGGATCGGCCGGCGACATCGTCCTGAAGCCCACCGCGATCGAGCCCGAGGACGTCGCCGACGCCCTCTTCGACGCGATGGCCGAGGACCGCTTCCTGGTCCTGCCGCACCCCGAGGTGGCGGGCTACTACCGGGCCAGGGCCGCCGAGACGGACAAGTGGCTCGGCGGCATGAACCACCTCCAGCGCAAGTGGGAGGAGGTCTCCCGGTGAGCTCCGTCTACGCAGCCCGCCCCTGGCTCGGCCGCCTGAGCGAGGCACAGCGCGCCCCCGTCGACCCGCCCCCGAGCGTCCTGCACGCCTTCCGCGCCGCCGCCGCCCGCGCCGGCTCCCGCACGGCGCTCGCCTACTTCGACGGCCGCCTCTCCTACGGCGAGACCGACGCCCTCTCCGACTCCGTCGCCGGGCACCTCGCCGCCCGCGGCACCGCCCCCGGCGACCGGGTCGCGATCATGCTCCAGAACACCCCGCACTTCGTGATCGCCCTGCTCGGTGCGTGGAAGGCCGGCGCCGTCGTCGTCCCGCTCAACCCCATGTACAAGAGCGGCGAGGTCGCCCACGTCCTCGCCGACTCCGGCGCGGCCGCGCTGATCTGCTCGGACCGGGCCTGGGAGACGTACCTGCGCGACTGCGCGGCCGGCTCCCCGCTGCGCGCCGTCCTCACCGCCTGCGAGCTCGACCTCCAGACCCGCGGCGACACCCGGGTCCTCGGCTTCGCCCGCGAGGCGCCCGCCGCCGACGCCGACGACCTGCTCGCCGTCGCACGCAGCGGCCTGCCGGCGCCCTCCCTGCCGGAACCGGCCGCCGGCGACACGGCGCTCATCAGCTACACCTCCGGCACCAGCGGCACCCCCAAGGGCGCCATGAACCCGCACGGCGCCCTCGCCTACAACGCCGAGCGCCAGCGCACCGGCCACCCCGTGCCGGACGGCGCCTGCTACTACGCGCTCGCCCCGCTGTTCCACATCACCGGCATGGTCTGCCAGCTGGCTGCCTGCTTCGCCAACGCGGGCACCCTCGCCCTCACCTACCGCTTCGAGGCCGGGGTCGTCCTCGACGCCTTCGCCGAGCACCGGCCCGCGTACACCGTCGGCCCGTCCACCGCCTTCATGGCCCTCGCCGCCCACCCGGCCGTCACCCCGGACCACTTCGCCTCGTTCCAGGTGATCTCCTCCGGCGGTGCGCCGCTGCCGCCCGCGCTGGTCGACGGCTTCCGGGAGCGCTTCGGCCCCTACATCCGCAACGGCTACGGCCTCACCGAGTGCACCGCGCCCTGCGCCTCCGTGCCCCCGGAGCACGAGGCCCCGGTCGACCCCGCGTCCGGCACGCTCTCCGTCGGCGTCCCCGGCCCCGACACGATCGTGCGCATCGTCGACGAGCGGGGCGACGAGGTCCCCCTCGGCGAGCAGGGCGAGATCGCCGTCCGCGGACCCCAGGTCGTCCCCGGCTACTGGGGCATGCCCGAGGCGAGCGCCGAGGCCTTCCCGGGCGGCGAACTGCGCACCGGCGACATCGGGTTCATGGACGCCGACGGCTGGCTGTACGTCGTCGACCGGAAGAAGGACATGATCAACGCCTCCGGCTTCAAGGTGTGGCCGCGCGAGGTGGAGGACGTCCTCTACACCCACCCCGCCGTCCGGGAGGCCGCCGTCGTCGGCGTGCCCGACGCCTACCGGGGCGAGACGGTCAGGGCGTACGTCAGTCTCCGCCCCGGCGCGGAGGTGGCCCCCGGGGAGCTCTCCGCCTACTGCGAGCAGCGGCTGGCGGCGTACAAGTACCCCCGTGACGTGTCGGTCCTGCCGGAGCTCCCGAAGACGACAAGTGGGAAGATCCTCAGGCGGGAACTGCGTTCGCAAGCGTAGGAACCGGCTCGGCACCAGAGGAAATCAGGACGAAAGGCGGGTGGCGCGATGGCCAGGACGACGGACGGGGAGGGGACCCCCGTACCGCAGAGACTGCTGGCCACCGCCACCCGCCTCTTCGCGGAGCAGGGGTACGATCGCACCTCCGTCCAGGAGATCGTGGAGAAGGCAGGCGTCACCAAGGGCGCGCTCTACCACTACTTCGGCTCCAAGGAGGACCTCCTCCAGGAGGTCTACGCCCGGGTCCTGCGCGTCCAGCAGGAACGCCTCGACGCCTTCGCCGGCTCCGGCGAGCCCATCGAGGACCGGCTGCGGGGCGCGGCGGCCGACGTCGTCGTCACCACCATCGACAACCTCGACGACGCGGCCATCTTCTTCCGCTCCATGCACCACCTGAGCCCCGAGAAGCACAAGCAGGTCCGCTCCGAGCGCCGCCGCTACCACGAGCGCTTCCGCGCGCTGGTCGAGGAGGGGCAGCGCAGCGGCGTGTTCTCCTCCGCCACCCCCGCCGACCTGGTCGTCGACTACCACTTCGGCTCGGTCCACCACCTCTCCACGTGGTACCGCCCCGACGGGCCCCTCACCAAGCAGCAGGTCGCCGACCACCTCGCCGACCTCCTGCTGCGCGCCCTGCGCCCGTAGACCGTCCCGGGCCGCCCACCGGTGGCCCGGTCCGCCCGGCCGGGCCACGCTGGAGGCATGGCCACCCGCCTGCCGGCGCTGTGGAGCACGGCCTACGGCTCCACCCCCCACCGGCTCCGCCGGGCCCTCGCCCGGGCCGCGCTCCGCCTCGCACGCTTCGCCCGCGAGCTGGCCCTCGCGGACCACACGCCGGGCGGGGGGTACTGAGAGCCCAGGGGCGCGCGCCGCCCGCCCCCGTCGCCTCGACGCCGCAGCCGCCCCCGCGGCCCGTCGGCGCCCCTGCCTTCCACCCGGGGCCCGGCCGTGCCCCCGCCCGTCCGCGACCGCCACCGCCACCGCACGGACCCGCCGAGCCCCGCGGAGATCCGCCCCGGCGTACAACCCTCGCGCCCGCCCGGAGGTCTGATCATGCGCGCGCAGCGTGCGCGCCCGGTCTCCTGGGGGAAACGTGCCTCGCACCCGTACGGCCCGGCGGCTCGCCGCCGCCGTCTCCACCGTCCTCGCCGTCACGCTCGGAGCGGGCGGCATGAGCGCCCCGGCCCTGGCCGCGCCTCCCGCGGTCCCGGCCGCCGCGCCGGACACGGCCGGGGCACGGGCCTCGGCCGAGGAGAGCGCTTCGCCGTTCCCGGCCGGCTTCAGGCTCACCGGGGCGACCGCGACGGGGTACCTGGTCCGGTCCGAGACCGCACTGGATCACCGCTGGGTCAGCGGCGTGGACGGCACCCACACGACACTGGCGTCCTCCTCGGCGGCCAACGCCACAGGCGTCGGGGACCTGGTGGTGGACCGTGCCCCGAACGCGGCCGTGCTGCGGGACATGGCGGCGGGCACCCAACTGCTCCGGGTGGCCTTCCCCGTGGGCTCGGGCATCTCCTACGCGGGCGGGGCGGGCCGGACGATCTTCACCACCGTCGTCGACGAGGGCGGCCGGACCGTCCTGCGCGGGCACGGCGTGGACGGCGTGGTCACCCCGCTCACCGGGCTGCCCGCCGGCGCCACCGCGATCGCCGTCGGCGCCGCCACCCCGGAACACGCCCTCGTCACCTTCACCGCGGCGTCGGGGGAGCGCACCTGGGGCTTCGTGGACCTGGCCGCGTCCACCGTCTCCGTCCACGGGCCGATTCCCCCGGCGGGCCTCAAGGGGGACGTGGCCGTCTCCCGGACCCACCTCGCCTGGGTCGAGGAGGAGGGCTCGAAGGGATCGGTGGTCGTCGTGACCCGCGCCACCGAAACGACCCAGCGGATCCCGCTCGGCGCCTCGGCGTACGGCGTCGAGATCGGTCTGGCCGGCGACTGGCTGACCTACGGCGTACGCGGCGGGCACACCTCCGGGACGCCGGACCCGATGCACGCGCTGACCGCACGCCACCTGACGAAGGGGACCGTGCGCCCGCTGCTCGACCACGTGAACTCGGCGGCCACGGGACCCGACGGCTCCCTGTACGTGCGCGGCGGCACGGTGGCGAAGGGCGAGGGCGTCTACCGCATCGCGCCGCCCACGGCCGACGGCGCCCCCACCGCGGAACTCGTGGCGACCACGGGCGAGTCCACGGCGCTCAGCCTGCTCGGCCACGACATCGGGTCCGTGATCGACCTCGACGCACCGCACGGACAGCGCGCGCTGACCTGGCGGCTGTCACGTCACAACGCGGACCTCACGGGGACGCTGCGGCACGTGCGCACCGGGAAGACCATGCGCTTCTCCGTCACCCACCCGTACACGCCCGACTACACCTTCCCGTGGCAGGGCGACCTGGGCTTCGACGAAAGGATGTCCGCCTACAACGGCGAGTACACCTGGGAGTTCACCGCCCGTCCGCTGAACGGCATCGGCCCCGACCTCAAGGGGTCCGGCCGTTTCACCGTCACGCGCGCCCCCTCCGCGCACGACTTCACGGACAACGGCGCCCCCGACCTCCTCGCCCGGGACGCCGGCGGCCGGCTCTGGCGGCTCGACACCGACTACTGGGCCTTCGCCGACCAACTCGAGGGCACGGACCGGGCGCTCGTCGGCGGCGGATGGAACACCTACGACCTGATCGAGTCCGCCGGGGACCTCGCCGGGGCACGCACCGACGACCTGGTGGCCCGGGACCGCTCGGGTGTGCTGTGGCTGTACCTCGGGAAGGGGGACGGCACGTTCACCGCCCGCACCCGGGTCGGCGGCGGCTGGGGCGGCTACACCTCCGTCGCCGCGGGCGGCGACCTCACCGGTGACGGCCGCGCCGACCTCGTCGCCTCCGACGCGTCCGGTGTCCTGTGGCTCCACCGGGGCACCGGCGACCGGAGCGCGCCGTTCGCGGCGCGCACCCGCGTCGGCGGCGGCTGGGACATCTACGACGGTCTCACCCTGGCGGGCGACCTGGCCGGGGCGAAGGCCGGCGACCTGCTGGCCCGGGACCGCTCGGGTGTGCTGTGGCTGTACCTCGGGAAGGGGGACGGCACGTTCACCGCCCGGACCCGGGTCGGCGGCGGCTGGGGCGCGATGCCGCAGCTCGTCGCCATCGGCGACGCCGACCGCGACGGACGGGCGGACCTGCTGACCGTCGGCTCGGACGGCTACAAGTGGCTGTACAGGGGCACCGGCGACCGCACCGCGCCCTTCCGGCCGCGCGGCCTCGCCAACCTGGTCCTCCCGGAGTGGGACGGCAACCACCTGATCTGAGCCGGCGCGCGACGGACGGACGCGCTCGGACGGAGGCGCGGAGGGGCAGACGGACGCGCGGACGGACGGACCGCGTCCGCCCGTCCGCGCCCGCGCGCCTCAGAGGTGGCGCTTCAGCTCCCGGCGGGCCAGGGACCGCTGGTGCACCTCGTCCGGACCGTCCGCCAGCTTCAGGGTGCGGGCCGACGCCCACAGCTCCGCCAGCGGGAAGTCCTGGCTGACGCCGCCCGCGCCGTGCACCTGGACCGCCTTGTCGAGGATGTCCACCACGGCACGCGGCGTCGCGATCTTGATGGCCTGGATCTCGGTGTGGGCCCCCTTGTTGCCCACGGTGTCCATCAGCCAGGCCGTCTTCAGCACCAGCAGGCGCAGCTGCTCCACCGTGACGCGGGCGTCGGCGATCCAGTTCTGCACCACGCCCTGCTGGGCGATCGCCTTGCCGAACGCCTCACGCGCGACGGCCCGCCGGCACATGAGCTCGATGGCCCGCTCGGCCATGCCGATCAGGCGCATGCAGTGGTGGATGCGGCCGGGCCCCAGGCGGGCCTGGGCGATGGCGAAGCCGCCGCCCTCCTCGCCGATCAGGTTGGCCGCCGGGACCCGGGCGTCGGTGAAGACGACCTCGGCGTGGCCGCCGTGGGAGTGGTCCTCGTAGCCGTACACCTGCATCGCGCGCCGGATCTCGACGCCCGGGGTGTCGCGCGGCACCAGGATCATCGACTGCTGGCGGCGGATGTCGTCGCCGTCCGGGTCGGTCTTGCCCATCACGATGAAGATCTCGCACCGGGGGTTCATCGCCCCGGAGATGTACCACTTGCGGCCGTTGACGACGTAGTCGTCGCCGTCCCGGTCGATGCGGGTGCGGATGTTGGTCGCGTCCGACGAGGCGACCTCCGGCTCGGTCATCGCGAAGGCGGAGCGGATCCCGCCCGCGAGCAGCGGCTGCAGCCACTGCTTCTTCTGCTCCTCGCTGCCGAACTGCGTCAGCACCTCCATGTTCCCGGTGTCCGGGGCCGCGCAGTTGAGCGCGGTGGGGGCGATGTGGGGGCTGCGGCCGGTGATCTCGGCGAGCGGCGCGTACTGGAGGTTCGTCAGCCCGGCACCGTACTCGGAGTCGGGGAGGAACAGGTTCCACAGGCCCTGCCGGCGCGCCTCCGCCTTCAGCTCCTCGACGATCGCGGGGGTGTCCCACGGGGAGGCGAGCCGGGCGCGCTGCTCGTGCTCGATCTCCTCGGCCGGGTAGACGTACTCGTCCATGAAGGCCAGGAGTTTGGCGCGGAGTTCCTCGGTACGGGCGTCGAAAGCGAAATCCATGGGCTGCTCAGCCTTCCTGGAGGGTGGTGAGACCGTGCTCGATGAAGACGGGGACGAGATCGCCGATCCGGTCGAAGCCGGCGCCGACGGTCTGGCCGAGGGTGTAGCGGTAGTGGATGCCCTCGAGGATCACGGCGAGCTTGAACCAGGCGAAGGCGGTGTACCAGGAGATCGCGGACGCGTCCCGGCCGGACCGGGCGGCGTACCGCTCGATCAGCTCCTCCGGCGCCGGATGCCCCACGGCGCCCGCGGTGGTGCTGATCGGCGAGCCGGGCAGCTCCAGCCGGCGGCTGTACATCACCAGCAGGCCGAGATCGGTCAGCGGGTCGCCGAGCGTCGACATCTCCCAGTCGAGGACCGCCTTGATGCGGTCGTCCTCGCCGATGAGGACGTTGTCTAGGCGGTAGTCGCCGTGCACCACGGTGGGCGCGGGGGAGACCGGCAGCTCCCGCCCGAGCGCCGCGTGCAGCTCGTCGATCCCGGCCAGTTCACGGCCCCGGGAGGCGGCGAGCTGCTTGCCCCAGCGGCGCAGCTGGCGGTCGAGGAACCCCTCGGGCCGGCCGAAGTCCCCGAGGCCGACGGCCTCCGGGTCGACGGCGTGCAGGTCGACGAGGGTGTCGACGAGCCCGAGCACCGCGTCGCGGGTGCGCTCCGGGCCGAGCGGGGCCAGCTGCTCCGCGGTGCGGTACGGGGTGCCCTCGACGAACTCCATCACGTAGAACGGGGCGCCGAGCACGGAGTCGTCCTCGCACAGCAGCACCGGCTCCGGCACCGGCACCGCGGTCCCGACGAGTGCGCTGATCACCCGGTGCTCGCGCTTCATGTCGTGCGCGGTCGCGAGGACGTGGCCCAGCGGCGGGCGGCGGACGACCCACCGGTTCGTCCCGTCGGTGACGGCGTAGGTGAGGTTGGAGCGGCCGCCCTGGATGAGCCGCGCGGTCAGCGGCCCGTTCACCAGCCCCGGCCGTTCGCGGTCGAGACGGCCGCGCAGCTGCTCGGGGTCGAGGCCCTGTGGGGCTGGGCTCATGAGGGGCACCTCCGGGGGCGGTTCCGGTCGTCGGTCCTGGACGCGACCATGATGACCGACCAGTCGGTATGTCGTCCAGCCCGTGAACCGCACCGGCCGCGCATGTCACAGGGAGGGCCGGACGGCGCCGCGGGGGAGCGGCGCCGTCCGGCCCGGGTGGCGGGGCCCGGCTGGTGGGGCCGTCAGGCGTGGCAGGCGACCGGAGTGCCGCCGTTCATCGTCGTCATGTCACCCATCACCGCCGCCTCGTCCAGCGGCGAACCCTCCGGAAGCCCCGCCAGCTCCGCGTAGGCGCGGTGCACGTTCGCCACCAGGCGCTCGCTCTCCCGGAGCCCGGCGAACTCGCCGAGGTCCGCCGCCATGGCCGTCTCCAGCGGCGTGCGCCCGGCGGCGTACCCCTTCTCGGCGAGCGAGGCGACGAAGAGGAGGTAGCGCTCCGTCGCGTCGTACGCCGACGGGTCCGTCACCGGCCCGTGGCCCGGCACCACGATCTCCGCCCCCAGCGAGCGGAGTACGCCGAGCGCCCGCAGCGAACCGCTGAGCGAGCCCACCGCCACGAACGGCGTCCCGCCGGCGAAGACCAGGTCACCGGTGAAGACGACGCCCTCGGCCGGCAGGTGCACGACGGTGTCGCCGAGGGTGTGCGCGACACCGCCCGGATGCAGGAGGCGCACCTCGGTGCCGCCCGCGTGCAGCGTCATGCGGTCGTTGTAGGTCATGTCCGGCGGGGTGATCCGCACGTCGCCGAAATCGGTCCCCGGCCACAGCAGGTGCAGCTGCCTCCCGGCGGACAGCACCTGCTCGCGGCAGGCGTCGTGCCCGACGATCACCGCCTCCGGCGCGAAGACGCCGTTGCCGTAGGTGTGGTCGCCGTGGTGGTGGGTGTTGACGACGGTGCGCGGCGGCGGGGCGCCGGTGCCGGTGAGCGCCGCCAGGAGTGCGCGCGCACGGTGCTCGGTGGCGGCGGTGTCGACGAGCAGGGTCGACTCCCCGTCGCTGACGAACCCGGCGTTGTTCAGGCACCAGCCGCCGTCCGGCTGGACGTAGGCGTGCACGTTCGGCGTCAGCCGGACGAGGTACGGATCGGTGGCAGGCACGGTTGCTCCCCCTGACGGGCAGGTCCAGACGGCTGAGGGCCCGGTGTAACGGGCCCTGAGAGCCTGTCAGTTGCGGGCGCCGAGGGGAACACGGCGCGACCCGGCTCGCGGGCCGGCGGTCCGGCCCGCGCGGGGTGCCCCCGGGGCGTCCGCGGGGGAGTTCCCTCCGCCGCGCGGCCGGCCCGGGAGCGGCCTGCCGCGTCAGTGGTCGTCCCAGTGGCCGTCGTGCGGCGCGTGGCGGTGGCCGTCGTGGACGTAGTCGACGTGGTCGCCGTGCACGACGGCCGGGTGACCGCAGCCGTCGCCGTGCTGGTGGGCGTGGCCGCTGTGCGAGACGTGCTCACCGGTCTCGCACTCGTCCCAGTGCCCGTCGTGGGAGCGGTGGAGGTGCCCGTCGTGCGCGTAGTCGAGATGGTCGCCGTGGCGGATCTCGGTGTGGCCGCACCGGGGGCCGTGGACGTGGGCGTGGCCGGTGTGCTCGTGATGCAGGGCGGTCATGGTGCTCACCTCGGGGTCGACATGGTGGCAAATGCCGCATTCCAGGCTAGTCGTGCGAGGGGTACGCGGCCCGGCACCGAACCGGGCCCCGGGAAAGGCGGATCATCGGACCACAGAGCCTCCCGGGACGGGCCGGGTGGCACGGCGGCCTCCCCGCCCCACCGCCGGAAAGCCCACCGGGGCGGCTCACGCGCTCCACGGCGGAGGAGCGCACCAGCGCGGCGGACGCGCCCCACAGGTGCCCTCCGGCCTCACACCACGATGGCGACGGCGAACGCCGCCAGCACCAGCGTGCAGACCACCGCGGCCGCCGCCCCGCCCGCCGTCATCGCGGCGGGCCGGGCCGCGGCCATCGCGCGCATCCGCCGGTCCGCCACGGAGGCGAAGGCCAGCAGGGCCAGCACGCACATCCCCATCGCGAGGACGTCCGTCCACACCGTCCCGTCGCTCGCCACCTGCCGTACGGCGAGCACCGCCACCACCGTCCAGCTCAGCACCGTGCGCCGCCAGGCCAGCCGTGTGCGCTCGGGCTGGAGGCCCGGATCGCGCCCGGACGGGGACACCGTCACCCGTCGCCCCGCGACGCCGCGGCCCGCACCGCGGCCGGGGCGGGCCCCGTCCCGGCTGTCACGGGCCCCGTCCCGGGCCACGCCCCGGCCGTCATACGTCGCCCCAGGCCACGATCAGCACCATCGCCAGGGCCACCACGGCCACCAGCACGGCCAGCAGCGCGGGGAAGCGCGACGAGGGCAGGTCCTCGCCCCGGCGCATGGCGCGCTCGCACCGCACCCAGTGGTTCACCGCGCGCACGGCGCACACGGCACCGGTGCCGATCAGCGCGAGCGCGAGGCCCGCACGCACCCCCCACCGGAGGTCGGGAAGGAACTGGTCGACGGCGAAACCGCCTCCGATCAGGGCGAGCGCGGTGCGGATCCAGGCGAGGAAGGTCCGCTCGTTGGCGAGCGAGAACCGGTAGTCGGGGGTCTCGCCCTCGTCCCGGATACGCCCCGGCGCGAACCACAGCCGCAGGCTCTGCACGAAATCGCTCACGCAGCGCACCCTACCCGCGGCCGCGGCGGGGCCGGCCGGGTGTCCCGTCCCCGCCGCGCCGCTCACGTCCTCGGTCCGCGCCGCTCACGCCCCCCGTCCGCTCTGCCGTCCGCACACCTCCGCGGGCCCGCGCTCACCCCGCGCCGTGCGCGAGCAGCCGCCGGTACGCCTCCGCCCCGTCGGGCACCCACTCCCACTCGTCCAGGCGCACCGAGAGCTCCGCCTCGTCGAGGAAGCCGTGCCAGGCGACCTCCTCGGCCTGCGGGTCCACGGGCAGGGTGCAGCGCACCTCGTACACCCGCGACCACCAGCTCCGGCCGGGGTCGCCGCCGCCGTCGTAGAGGAAGCCGAACAGCGGTGTGGGCGCGGGCAGTCCGCGCACGCCGAGCTCCTCCTCGGCCTCCCGCAGGGCCGCGTCGTCGTAGCTCTCGCCCGCGCCCACCACACCGCCGACGAACATGTCGTGCAACGAGGGGAACACCAGCTTTCCGGGGGTGCGCCGGTGCACGAAGATCCGGCCCCCGCCGTCCCGGACGAGCACGAAGACGCAGCGGTGCCGCAGCCCCCGGGCGTACACCTCCGCACGCGGTGCGCGGCCGACGACGCGGTCGTGCTCGTCGACGACGTCCAGCACCTCGTCGCCGGGGTCCGCACCCGCCCCGCTCGCCGCCACCGGCTCCCGGGGCGCGCCGCCCGTGCCGGGGCCCTCCGCCTCCGGGGCCGGCCCGTCGCCCGCGGGCCCGTCCAGCCGCTCGACCACGCGGAACCTCTCCGCCACCACCACCGTCGTGTCGTCCACGGTGAACTCCGGGTCGCCGAGCGCGTCGCGCATCTCCTCCGAGTGCCAGAAGCGTTCGTGCCCCGCCCGCCACTCGGCCACCGAGGCGTACCCCTCGCCCTCGTCCAGGGCGTGCCGCAGATCGACCTCGCCGAGCGGGAGCACCCGCACCTCGGTCACCTCCAGGACGGCGACCTCGCGCCCCGCCGAGTCGATCAGCGCCGACCGTTCGCCCACCGGGGGCAGCTCCTCGGCCTCCGCCTCGTACTCGGCGAGCAGCCCGGTCGTCGACACCTTCTCCCCGCTGAGCACCGCGGCCACGAGCCGGTCGCGCAACGGTCCGGGGAAGGCCAGCAGATACGGCTTGAGCGCTTCACGGTTCTCCATGGGGCCGCATTCTGACAGCCGCGCCCCGCACCACGCCGCCGGTGCGGCGGACGCGACGCCCGCGCAACCGCAAGTCCGAAAGTCGGCCTGGCTGCCCTCGACAAGCACGATGACGAGTCCAGTGCCTGGACCATGTCTGGCGGCCATTGCGGTTCCCGGCGAGGGCCGGCCACCAGGATCAGGAATGTGTCGGCGTCGACGACGGTCTGGAGTTCGTGGCGGTTTCCACCACGTCAACCTCTACGCTCAAGATCACAACAGCCCCACCGGAATATGTCCGATGAGGCCACTGCGGCTATTACGCTTACAACGAAGATCCCATTGATGCTGCCTGCCGTCGGCGGCCACAACTTCACTGCTGAAGCAGACCGGACAGAGCAATGCAAGGTCACCTGGGGCGGCTGGCATCCTCTTCATTCCACACCGATATCACATGTCCCTCACCGTACTGCTCGATGACCATCGCTCGGGCCTCACCCGACGACGAAGCCATCAGCCTCAACTGGATTTCCGGTTGACCGGCGATCCGAATGAAGCCGACGTACTCGCGGACCGATCCTTCTGGCTCACTGATCATCACACTTCCCTTGGCGTGGCTATAAAATGAGGCAACTAGCCCTTTGGCAGAATGCTCCGATTGCAGTCCCGGGGCTTTGCAGGGATCCGCTTCATTCGCAAGTGCTTCATCGATAACTCTGGCGAATAACAATGATCGCCCTGAACCCCCTCACCCATGCTCGGGGAAGGGGGTTCAGGTATTTGCCTGGCTCGCAGGCGATTGATAGACGAATCTGTTCGCTCAATGCTGCAAAATTAGCGTTCCCATATTTCCTACGGCAGCGTTTCGCAGATGTCTAGCCACCGCGAGATGGTTGCACGCACTTTGGGGTCAAGAACGTGTGGCCGCATTGCACTCAAAGCGTGAACAATATTCTTCACCCTCCGCAACTCGGCTATCTCGTCAATAGGTCGCGATGGCCAGTTATCTGCGACCCTCGCGGCCTCTTCGGGCGATTTCCCAATCGCCCGAAGCGCATCCTCAGCTACTTGATCCGGGTGCAAAACTTCCTGAACGTCACTGCCCGGATGGCGTCCGTACTCGGAAACCAGGAATGCAAGTCGCATGCACCCCTTCCAAGAGGGCATTACCTGCAGCTTCACGGCTTCCCTCGTCGCTTGCGCGGCCAACAACGAATACTTGCGCCGCATCGAGGTCGACAGTGTGCTGCTGCGCACCCGATCCAGGGAGACCTCCATGAGCGTCTCCCACCAGTAGAACCGGTGATCTGGGGCGGCTGGCTGACGGGTCAACAACCAGCCCCGTCGCGCCTCCTCCCTCAATTCCACCAGATGGCGGAGGTCCTCATCGCTAGGGCCCAACAAGTTCCACGCTCCCGGGGGAGAAATCGATCCCAGCCTGTCGGAATTCTTCAATCCCTAGATTGATGCTGCAGCTGCAGGGGACATAATGACCGCTCTGGTTTGAGATTCTAAGCCCGAAGAACATTCCACCTGCGCCGGCCACGTCTGCCTCGCCCGCCGCAAGTACGTCGTTCTCGAAGGGGGCGCTTTTGTCGCCGCAGTTGTGAAGGAGTACCGGCGTGGCGCCCGCCAGCACATAGTACGTGCGCTGGCAGCCCTTCCTCTAGCTGATTTTATGCAGGTAGAGGAGGGGATTTACGGTCCGGCGGAGTCCGCGGTTGTGCGCCTGAATCCGTGGTTGTTGCCGTCGCCGCTGCCGTCAGGAGCCGGGGTTCTCGGGCAGGGCGGGGATGCGGTCACCGCGCGACTCGGCGACCCGGAGCGCGTCGGCCAAGGCTTCGGTCAGTACTCTGAATCATCTGGAGATCCGACTCCACACCCGCCACTACGCCGAATACAGAGGAGCGTGGATTCTCCCGAATCGCGAGAGAATCCACGCTGCAGCAATCATTTCCCCTGGATCGCGATCACAGACCTCGCGGGGTCCTGAATCCATTGTGCGCGGCGTCTAGCGCGGCCAAGAGATTCTGCGCCTCTACCGATGGAAACTCTGTTGAGTTCTCCTCGTACGCGCGCTCATAGACTTTCCAGGCCTTCCAGCACGGCCTCAGAAGCCGCATCGAGGTTTCCGAGAGCTGCAAGAGCCGAAGAGGATTTTCCTGACCCTTTGCTTCCTCGAAGAACCACGTGCTGAATTCTGCACTATCAGTGATTAGCCTACCGACAGATTGATTGATGGCTGCGGACGTGAAGCGGCTAGACAGAACAATTATTGCGAAATTCTCGACGATCCCACTCGCGGGCATGCGTAGCTCGTCGGGAAGCTCCCAATTATCGGGATCATTCTCTATCCATGCTAGCAATTCCTCATCATCGATAGGCTCGTCTGCCATTTCGCTCACCTCTTACCTCTTGACGCACGGAGCATGAACGCGACGATGTCCTTCGTTGTACCCCCAACCGGAACATTGGGAACACCACCGGCATGGAGCACTGCAGCGCAGTGATGGAAGCAGCTGGCCGTGATCTCGTCGTATGTACCTGTCACGCCTCTGCCGAGCATCACCTCTTGATACGCCATGGCTCCCCCAGGGTTCGGCAAGTCGAAGGTGACAGCGCGAGCCGACTCCGATGCACTCCCAGTAAAGTGCTCCACCTTGATGGGAGTCGGAAGGGACTCACCATTAGGGAGTCGGACTACTCCGCCAACCTGATGGGTACTCAAGGATTCACCCGCAGCTGCTACCTCGACCGACGCGTGACCCCCGTCAAACGTCACGGTTGCCTTGCCTCCGCAGTTGTGAACAAGTACCGGCGTCTTACCTGCCAGCACATAGTACGTGTGGAAGTCGGCGACGGTGAGGTTGCGGACGCTGGAGGTCTGGGTCCAGGCCTGGACCGCGGTGATCTGGACGTGGGTGCCGGCGCTGGTGCGGAGCCACTGGCCGGGCTTGAGGTCCTTGGCGTCGATCCACTTCTTGAGGGCCGGAACCCAGAACGGGTGGCCGTCGGTCGCGGTGATCGGGGCGGAGGCCGTGCCCTTGTCGCCATCAGTGTCGACGGTAATGCGGACGAGGTACTTCTCGCCGTCACCGACGATCGTCGCGGCGACGTTCTTGCCGGTGGTTTCACCGGTCTTCTCGTCGGTCGCCATGACCTTGTCGCCGGGCTTCAGGTCCTTGATCGGCTTGGTGGTGCCGTCGGCGAGGAGCACTTCGGTGTCGGGGGTGAAGCTGTTTCTGATCGGGCAGCTGCCACCTCCGCCACCGTCGGACTTCTTCGCCGCGTCGGCTGCCGCGTCAGCCTTCTTCTCTGCTGCTCTTGCGGCGTCGGCCTTCTTCTCCCAGGCGGCGTAGTCCTCGATGTACTTCGCCATGGCAGCGGCTTCGTCGTCTGCCCGGCGGAGGGTGCGGGTGGCCCAGCGGACCTCCTCCTCCCAGCGGTCGTACATCTTCCAGGCGGTCTCGAGCGCCTTGACGGTGCGCTTGGCCTTGCCCGCGAAGGGCATAGTTGCGTCGAGGGCGAGGGCGCCGCAGGCCCAGACGTCACCGCCGAGGCATGCCTGGATGTCCTCGAACCCGGCGATTCCCTTGGCCACCTCGATGGCGATCTCGAGGATGATGTCCGCTTTGGACTTCTGGCGGATGGAGTTCGCCTTCTTGACGTCGGCCTCGCTGACGGTCGTCGTCGGCGGTGGCGGCGGAGGGGGGACCGTCCCGCCCGCGTTCTCCACGATCTGGTCGAAGGTCTGGCCTTCGGTCTGGACCCTGACCGTGCACGCCTCGTCGGCGCACATCGCCCGGCCGGACGGGTCCGCGAAGGTGATGGGGCTGTTGTTCCCGTACGCGTACGGGTTCATCGTCTGGGACTCGGCGATGTCCATCTGCGGGTCGACGGAGATGAACCGGCCCAGGGCTGGGTCGTATTCGCGGGCGTTGAGGTGGGTGAGGCCGGTGGCGTCCTTGGCGCCGCCCAGATAGCCCTTGTCGTCCGGCCACATCGACGGGGCCGTGCCGCGTTCCTCGCCGAAGGGGGTGTGCTTGCGACGGGTGACCGTCTGCGTGGCGGCGTCGACGGCGGTGGTGGCGGTGCCGTTGCGGTCGCTCAGGAGGTACGACTTCTTGATGGTGCCGCCCTCGGCGACCTTGACCATGGCCGGGCCCGCCGGGTGCGTGTAGTACCGGGTGGTCTTGGCGACGTTGCCGTCGGCGTCGAGCTTGAGCTCGGTACCGGGCAGGTAGAGCGTGGTACCGGTGGCCTCGCGCTCGATGAGGCGGTTGCCGCCCGCGTCGTAGACGTAGGAGGACTCGTCGCTGCCGGCGGTCACCTTCTCCAGGTGGCCTTCCAGATCCCACTGGAGGGACTGGGTGTCGCCCTGGATGGTGCGGGTGGTGGTGTTGCCCGCTTGGTCGTATCCGTAGAGCTCTTCGCGCTGTCCCTGAGGGCCGGTGACGGTGACCTTGTCCAGACGGCTCTTCGTCGGAAGACCGGTTGCGTAGGTGTAGGAGCGGTGGACGTCCTTCGCTGTGTCGCCGAGGGGGTCGTGCTTGGTCTCACTGAGACGGTTGCCCGCGGCGTCGAAGGTGTAGGAGTGCCAGTAGGCGTCCGGTCCGCCGACCGCGGGAGCCGATCCCGGACCGGAGGCTTCCGGTCTCTGTGCGCAGGCGTCGCTCGCCGTCCATGCGTCGGTCATCCGGCGCAGGTGGTCGTAGGCGAAGCACTGGACGTCGGTGGTAGCCGCTGTCGGGTTGTCGCCGGTCTTGTCGGTGATGCGGGTGACGTTGCCGATGGCGTCGTAATCGGTGACCACGTCGTTGAGCGTGATCGTGTCGACCGTGCCTACCACTTGCTGTTGGTTCGTTGTGCGGGTGACCCTGCGCGTCTGCTCATCGAACGTGTTGCTGGTGAACACCGCCCTGCCCGCGGAGTCGACCCGGGTGCGGACGACATCGCCGAGGGAGGTGTACTCGGTGGCCGCGACGAAGGTGTTGCCGTCGACCCCCATGGTGTTGACGGTGTCCAGACCGTTGTAGCCGATGGACACGGCTTCGGAGGGAAGGCCGCCTACCGCAGGATGCGTCGTGCTCTTCGGCAGACCGGTGCGCGGGGTGTACGTGTTGGAGTAAGCGTACGTGCCGGCGAGCTTGCCCTCGCTGGCCGGGATCGTGACCGCCGTCGATGTCGGGCGGTACTCGGTGTCGTAGGCGGTGATCGCCTGGGTGTAGGCGTTGCCGTTGACATATCGGGTCGAGGAGGCTGGCAGTCCCAGGGCTCCCGGGACGGTGTCGTAGGTCTGCGACGTCAGCTTTGTGCCCGAGAGCGAGTCCTCGTGGGTGGCGGTGACACGGCCGAGCGCGTCGTACGCCATGGCGACCGTGCGCCGGGGGCTGCGGCCGTCGGTGACGGTGAGGACGCGGTCGCCCTCGTCGTACGTCATCTCGGACGTGCCCTTGTCGGGGTCGACCAGGGTCTTCACACGGCCGCGCACGTCGTAGGTCTGGGACCAGACGTTGCCGATCTGGTCGGTGACCTTGTCCAACTGCCCCTTGCGCGTGTAGCTGTAGGTGATCTTGTCGTAGGCGCCGGTCGGACCGGAGCCCTTGAACTGCCGGAGTTCGGTCTTGCGGCCGTGGGCGTCCAGGATCGCCATGGTCGGTGTGTCGCCCGCCGGCGGGTCCACGGCGGTCCAGTCGCCGCCGTACGTGGTGGTGGTGCGCCAGGTCTCGTTGCCCTTGCTGCGGGCGATGGTGGCGGTCGGCCGGCCGACGCCGTCGTACGTGGTGACGGTCGAGGACGGAACAGCGGTTTCGGTCGCCGGGAACATGGTGGCCACCGGGCCGCTGTCGCTGTTGTAGTAGCCGGAGTTCTCCTTCCACACCCTGCCGAGGCTGTCGTAGTGGGTGTCGGTGACGACCCTGCCGCCGTTCATGGCCGGGTTCTGGGTCTGGCGGAGACGCAGGGCACCGTCGTAGAAGTCGTAGGAGACGCGGTAGGTGCCGTCTTCCTTCAGACGCTTGTTGGTGATGACCACCGGGGCGTCACGGCCGACTGTGTACTCGAACTCGGCGTCGGGGGTGCTGGTGCGCGAATTGCGGTCCGGGGACCAGACCTTCTTCATCCGCCCGAGCACGTCGTACTGCATGACGGTACTGCGCCCGTTGGCATCCGTTTGGACCAGGGGCAGTCCGCGGCCGGGGTCGACCTCGGTCGTCGCGGTGTGGCCGAGAGTGTTCTTCGTGACCGTCTTCGTCACGACCGAGCCGGAGGCCGGGGTGTAGGTGGTCGTGGTGGTCTTGCCGTAGACATCGGTCGCCGAGGTGATGCGTCCGTAGTCGTCGAAGGTGGCCGTGCCCTGGGTGGTGTACTCCGGGAGGTTCTGGTCGGAGAACCCGGACAGCGACCGGGTCTTCACTACGTTGCCGACGGCGTCGTACTCGACCTTGGCGTCGGAGACGACATTGCCGGGGCCGTAGACGATCGGAGCGTTGCAGGCCGCCGCGACCGTGTGGACACGGGTCTGCTGGGACCGGAACCACTTCGCGGCGTCGTTCAGGTAGTCGAAGCGGGTGCAGGTGTCGTCGTTCGCGTCGGAGGTGTCACCCTTCGACCACGTCCATTCCAGTCGGCCGCCGTCGTCGTAGCCGTGTTCGACAGCGGTCTTCCGCTCACCCCGGTCGTCGGAGAGGATCGTGCGGGACGACGTCGACTTCAGGCCCTGGAACCAGGCTTCGAGGTCGGACGCACCGGTTGCGGAGCGGTCCCGCTTGGCGACGGGCCCCTGCAGGTGAGGCGTGGTGATGGTCGCGGAGTGCAGGCCGCCGTCGACGCCTTCGTAGTAGCGGTTCTCCCGGACCTGGCCGACGAGCATCCGGTGGTCCTTGACGGAGCTCCCGTCGGAAGCCGTGATGGAGACGGACCGGCGTGTGCCGTCGGCCTTGAGGTCACCGTCGAGGCCGCGGTAGTACAGCGTCTCGGTGCGGCTGCGGACGTCCGGGGCGACACCCTGGACGGTGCGGACCTCGCCGTAGCCGCGGTAGACGGACCAGGTGCGGGCGGGCTTGTTGGTGAGCTCGCTGGCGTCGTCGTAGGCCCAGGCCGGGGTGCCGAGGTAGGTGTAGTTGACCTCTCGGGTCGGCGAGGTGCCGTTCTTGTCCTCCTCCCGGACCTGGTCGACGCGGTGCTTGTGGAACCAGTCGGTGGAGTACTTCTTCTTCATCCCCGTGGGGTCGGTGGGGTCGTTGGTCTCCACCACGACGGGGAAGCAGCGCAGTGTGTTGCTGTCCGGCGAAGCAGGCAGCTTCACGGCGCCCGGTGTGCTGGAGCACTCGGTGGGTGCGTACGCGACCACGGTCCGGGCGCCGGTCTCGGTGTTGACCTGGGTGACGCGCCAGCGCAGATAGGGCGGGTTGCCGTCGGTGTCGTTGTCGACCCGGTTGGGCATCTGCTTGCCGATGAAGGTCACCGCGGGCAGGCCCAGCGTCGCGCCGTTCTCGTCGGTGCGCTGGATGCTCTTCAGCCACAGGGGGTACTCGCCGTTGACGGCGCCGTCACCTGTGGACTGGAAGGAGTGGGCCATGGTCCAGGTGTCGACCGGTGTCGGGACGCCGTCCTTCAGGACCTTGGTGGTGATGCTCTTGAGGAGCTTGCGGGTGAAGAACGCGGGCGAGTAGCGGTCGGTGCAGGTCTGGCCGGAGGCGCAGAGCTGGTCGGCCGGAACGTCGGGCCAGTTACGTGCGACCTCGTAGGTGGCGGTGGAGGTCAGCTTGGACTCGGCGCAGTCGAAGGACGTGGTGACCAGGCAGCGTTCGCCGACCTTGTAGGTGACCTCGGCCGGTGCGGGCGCGAACAGATTGTCCGAGCGCAGTCCGTAGGCGACCCGTGTGAGGTAACCGGCGCGGTCGTAGCGACGGGCCGTGGAGGTTCCCGTGGTCGTGACGTTGGAGCCGTAGTAGTTCTGCTCCTTGGCATACCAGTACGTCAGGGCATTGCCGCGGGGGTCGACGACGTAGTCGAGGTTCCAGCGGTAGGTCTGGTCGCAGACCGAGGCGGCGTAGGAGGCGGCGTGGCAGGGCTCGCCCTGGTGGTTGCCGTAGACCGGCACGTTGAGGGCCGAGTTCGTCTCGCCCTTGCCGGCGGCGTAGCCGGGCAGCTGGTTGAGGCCGAAGTGGTACTTGACCCCTTCGGAGTTGGTGACGACCCAGTACTCCTTCTCCTTGTCGCCGTTCTCGGCGCCGGTGAGGAGTTCGACCTTCGAACCGTCCTGGTCGGCCGGGTACCACTTCTTGTCCGCGTCGTTCAGGACGAGCGAGGTGGAGGAGCCGTTGAGGGAGAGCGTGACCATGGGAGGCCCGTGGCACAGGTCACCGGTGGGGTGGGTGGTGGGGTTGTTGAACCCGCTGCCCGCCTTGCGGTCCTCCGCGCAGGACACGAACGTGCGCTCGATGAAGCTGGAGCCGGTGTCCCAGCCGTCACCCACCCATGAGGGCTGCTGTGACGTGGCGACGGTGCGCCCGTCGATGCTGCCCGAGTTGTAGCCGATGGAGACGGCCGGGCCGGGGCCGCCGAGGGAAGCCGGGATCTCCATGGGGTACGTCCAGGAGAAGTCACCCGTCGAGCTGCCGGCCGACCACGAGCCCGTCGGGCTCAGCGAGGTGGCCGTGTACGTGCCCTTGGAGCCCGAGGCCGAAGCCGTCGCCGCCAGAACGACGGCACTGTCCGAACCGGCGCCCCCCGCGCTGCGGCCGGTGGCGCCCGTGGCCGTCGCACGTGCGGCGAAGGTGCCGGTCAGTGTGCCGGTCTCGCTGTCGTTGACGCTGGGCAGCGGTACGGACCCCTGGCACTGAGGCTTCTCCGGGGTCGTCAGCACGCAGGCGGGGCGCTGGCTGAAGCGCAGTCGTGAGCCCCAGTCGCCGCCGTAGGCGTGCGCGAAGGTGCTGTAGTCCAGTTCGACCGAGAGCGGGTGGGTGCCCGTGCCCTCGTCGGTACGCTGCACGGACAGCAACAATCCCTGGACACCGGCCCTGCGGGCCTTGTCCTGGCCGTGGACGGAGACCTTCGCCGTGACGGCCGGGGCGTCGGCGGCAGGCGCGGCCGACGCCTTGGCCACGGCCTTGTTGCCCGGCGCCAGACGCACGGGCAGTGAACCGGCGCGTGCCGACGGGCCGATGGCGGCCGCGGCCTGCTTCGCCGCAGTGCCGCGCGTGGTCTGCGCACTCCCCGTCGCCTTCGGCACCGTCGCCTCGGCCGTCCCCTGCGCGGGCCAACGGACGTTCGGCGGTGCTTTGAGCTCCGCCTTCCCGGTCTGGTCCGGCGCCGCCGCCGGACCCTTCGCGGTCGTGCGTGCCGCGGGGACGTCCGTGACCTTCTGTACCTCGGCCAGTCCGCGCCCTTCCGCCGCCTGCGCGGGCAGCGGGGTCAGCGAAGCCCCTGAGGCCAGCAGTGCCAGCGCGAGCCCGGAGAGTCCCGAACGCCATTGCGCAGATCTATGCCTGAAAAGTCTTCGAGCATGCCAAATCGGCACGTGAGCCCCCACCCCTGGAAATTTGATGATCACGTGAACAGATGCAATGTACGCACGGCTCCAAAGGTCAACAAGAGGTGTCTTGATAGTGGCCGGAAGGAATCGGTCTTTCGGTGGGCAATTCAACACAAGCCACAGGTCAGGAAGTCGCCAGCGCGGTACGGGAGTTCACCCTCAGGTGCTGTGTGTCGCTCGTGGCTGCTACAAAGCACGTTGCACAATTCGTTCACGTCCCGGGAGTCATGGCCGAGGGGGGCTTCCTTCGCCGCAGCCGAGAACGGTGCGGCGGGCAGCTCCCGGGGCGACTTGGTGAACGAAACAAAACAATAGGAACTGGGGCGTATCTCTTTTCATGCGAAAGCTCATTCTGAGACACGGCAGCTCCCGGGGGGGTGCGCGAAGAGCCGTATCGGCCGTCATCGTCACGGCGATGTCTGCCGGTCTGCTCGCTGTCGCGCAGCCGGCGACGGCCGCGGAATCGGTGACGGCCGAAGGCGCGGTCTCCACGTGGTCCGACGCCGATAGCGCGATGGCGGCCAAGGCCCTTGAGGAGGCCGAGCGCACGGGCAAGCCCGTCGAACTGGTGTCCCGTCGCACGGAGACCGACGAGGTGTACATCAACCCGGACGGCACCGCCCGGGTCGACCGCTCGATCCTGCCGGTCCGCGTGCAACAGGGCGGCGAGCTCGTCGACATCGATCCGGACCTGGCGGCGGGCACCGGCGGGCGTCTGGCGCCCAAGGCGTCCGCGATGGCCGCATCATTCTCCGGGGGCGGCGACAACGTCTTCGCCACCATGACGGGCGAAGGCCGGACCGTCACGCTCACCTGGCCGCACGGCAAGCTGCCCAAGCCCACCGTGGACGGCCGGACCGCCACGTACGCCGAGGTGCTGCCGGGAGTCGATCTCACCGCTACCGCCAGTGATGTCTCCTTCTCCCACGCTCTCGTCGTCAAGACGCCCGAGGCGGCCGAGAACCCGGCGGTCCGGACGATCGAGTTCGGCCTGCAGACGAAGGGCCTGCAGGTCACGGAGGGTGCTGCGGGCGAGATACTGGCAAAGACCCCTTCCGGGAACGTGCTCTTCGCGGCACCGCAGCCGCACATGTGGGACTCCGGTGGCTCGGACACCACCACTGCCGTGGACCCCAAGACACCCAAGGCCGCCAGATCGGCCGGCACCCCGTCGCTTCACGACACGCTCGAAGGCGCGGGCGAGGGCAGCAACCGGGCGAAGCTCGGCGTGGAGCTCGACCACGACACGCTCACCCTCACGCCGGACGCGAACATGCTTGAGGACCCCGATACGGTCTTTCCTGTCGTGATCGACCCCAAATGGGCCCCTGATGCCTGGCAGAACGCCTGGTCGGTCGCGTACAAGCACTCCGCCTACCCCGAGACCGCGAACACCGTCTACTACAACGGCGGCACCCTCTCTGACGAGGCGCGTATCGGCGTCTCCATCGACGGCAGCAACGGCGGAACCGTTCGAGCGAACACCTACTTCCGTATCCCCGTCGGAAGCCTCGCCGGCAAGGACATCATCGAGTCCAAGCTGCGTATCAAGCAGACGCATGCCGGTTCCTGGTCCTGCAAATCGGGTGACGTCCAGGTCAAGGCGATCGGCAGCGCACTGCCCAGGAACATCACCTACAACAACCAGCCGTCGTGGGGCGCCCTCGTGGACTCCTCCGGCGAGTCCTTCGGCGGCCGCAACTGTCCGGCCGACTCGGCCAACCTCGTGGAGTTCAACGTCACGAGCGCGATCAAGGACGCCGTCGCGGACACGTGGGGCAGCTGGTCCTTCGTCCTCACCTCGAAGTCGAACGCGGTCGACGTCTCGTGGCGGAAGTTCGACCCGACCTCCGCGCGCGTCTCGACGAGGTACAACACGCTGCCGGCCAAGCCGCAGCTCACCATCGACCCCTCGGTCCCCTGTGCGGGCGGCACTATCGGCAAGACCGACCACGTCACGTTGAGTGCCTCAAAAATCTACGATGCCGAGGATGCCGACCTCGACGTCGAGTTCAGGTACGGCCGGTCCGGCGAGGCGGCCAAGACGGCCAGCGTGAACGCCAGCCGCGGCGGCGTCGCCCAGCTGCGTATCCTCGCGAGCACACTGGGGTCCGCACAGTACTGGTACGAGGCGGTCGTCGAGGACGGCATCGGCAGCAGCCCTCGCGCAGGCCGCTGCTACTTCACCTACGATCCCGAAGGTCCAACGCGGGAACCGAAGGTCAGCTCCACGGAATGGCCGGAGGGCGTGGGCAAGGGCTGCACGGCCCAGCTGCCTGCAGGCACCCCCTGTGCGAAACCCGCTCGGACCGCCGGTACCTTTACATTCCAGGCAAACCCCGCTGCGGGCGAGATCAACGACATCACCGAGTATGTGTGGTGGACCGACGACGACACCAGGGAGAAGTCGGCGAAGCCCGCCGCGACAGGCGGGTCCGTCACCGTCAGCGTCAAGCCGATGGCGAACGGACCCCAGTACCTGTACGTGCGAAGCGAGGACGCGGCAAACAACCGCTCGAACGTCAGGAGCTATCTGTTCAATCCGTCGAGTTCAGGTGAGCGTGACAAGCTGGGCGACCTGAACGGAGACGGCCTGGTCGACCTGGTCACCATCGATCCGGGTTCTGGCACGCTGTATTCCTACGCGAGCCGTGGGGACGGCACTTTCGGCACCGGCCAGGCGGCCAAGGACGAGTCGTTTGCCTCCAGCACTGTCTCCGTCGGCGGCACTTGGAACGACGACGTCTACGAGGACTTCGTTGCGCTTCAGCCGGCTGCCGACGACCCGAGCACCTACGAGCTGTGGGCCTACCTGGGCGACGGCGGCGGCAAGCTCCAGCCCGGAGACGCGGCCCGGCAGCACTTGACGGTGATCAGAGACTGCTACAGCCCAGGCAACCCCGACTGCGACAACCACTGGGCCAAGGGTTCGGAGATCGTCTCTGTGCCGAGTCTCAGCGATGACGACAGCCTTGCCGGCGGTCGGGACGGACAGGTCACGGAGCACGACTACCCAGATCTGCTGGTGAAGGAAGGAGCCAACCTCTGGCTCTACCTCGGGTCCCGCACGGGCGCCCTGGGTGCCCCCATCGCTCTGGGCAACGCCGACTGGCAGGACATGACGATCATGACCCCGGGCGACCTCAACCAGGACGGCCTCCCGGAGATCTGGGCCCGCGACAAGACCAAGGGAACCATCCACCAGTACACCAGCAAGCGGACGACCACGCCCGGCCAGGGCCACGTTCTCGCCGACCTCACCGTCTACGGTGATCCGGCGGTCCGCCAGACGTCCATCGCCACCGGTTTCAAGGCGGCCGACGTTCCGCACCTGTCCACCACGGGCGACTTCGAGAACGACGGCTTCGCCGACCTCTGGGCCCGCGACGGCGCCGGCCGCACCGTCGAGTACCCCGGCCAGGCACCCGTCAACGGCCAGTCGTTCAAGGCCGCCCGCCAGCTCTTCATCACCGGCCACGACTGGGCGGACTGCAAGAGCTTTGCCCCGGCTTCCGGCGCCGACGCTGTCTCGGTCTGCGGGCCCATCCTGGGCAAGTACGAAGCACTCGGCGGGCCTGATGTCTTCGGCAAACCCACCTCCGTCATGACCGCTGTCAGCGACGGCGGACGGTACGTCAACTTTGCCCAGCCCGGTACCACAGCGACCGATCGTGCCATCTCCTGGAGCAGGACCACCGGCGCCTGGGCCGTGAGCAACAGCCTGTTCGACAAGTGGAACAGCACCGGACGGGAGACCGGGGGCCTCGGCTATCCGACATCGGACCCGATGTACACGAACGTCGACGGAGGCAACTACGTCACCTTCAGCAAGGCGGGCAAGCCCAGCGCCATCTACGGGAAGCCGGGCCTGGGTCCCTTCGCCGTCCGGGGTGCCGTCCACCGCAAGTACGTCGCCCTCGGCGGCGTCCGGGAGTTCGGCTACCCGACGGGCGACGAGACTCCGCTCGCAGGGAACGCAGGCCACTACCAGGACTTCCGGCACCTGGTCGCCAGCGGGAGCAACATCTCGTTCTACTGGGACAGCGCCGACGTCGCGGGGGCCTGGCCGGTCGTCGGGACCATCCGCAGCCATTGGCTGAGCGCCGGCGGTCACACCGGCAGCCTCGGATTCCCGAAGTCCCCCGAGTACGAGGTGCTGGGCGGCAGGCGCTCGGACTTCCAGACCGGGTACATCCGCTGGAACCGCGAGAGCGGCCATGTCGCGGGCCACACGTGGACGGCCAGGACAGCGCACCTGCGAACCGACCTCGGCGGTGACTACGACGCGGACGGCCGTACGGACATCCTCACCGCCTACGACTACGAGAAGGCGACCACCGGCCTCTTCGTGGCCAAGGCCGGCAGCGAGGGCGGGCACAATCCGCCCCAGGAGTACTGGAGCGACGAGCCGGGAGATTTCGACTACACCCGCACCAAGTGGGGTTCCGGTGACTTCAACGGTGACGGCCGATCCGATGTCGTGGGCTTCTACGACTACGGCACCGCAGGCGTCGGAGCATGGTCCTTCCTCACCCAGGCGGCGGGTCCGCCGGTGCGACGCAAGAGCGTCGTCGTGCCCACCGGCTGGGACTGGTCCCGTACCACGGTGCTGACGGGCGATGTCAACGGCGACGGGCGTGACGACCTCGTGCTCGTCCAGAACAAGGGCAACGGCGTCACCGGCGTCCACCGGTCGCTCGCGCGGACGGACGGCTCCTTCGAGAACCCCGTCCTCTCGTACGAGTCGCCCGCCGGATACTGGTGGTCGGAGAACGTCCGCTACACCATGGGCGACATCAACGGTGACGGGCGCGACGACATCGTCGGCCTGTACGTCTTCGCCACGGGTGCGGCGGGGCTCTACACCTTCACCGCGAAGGCGGACGGCTCCGTGGACGCCCCGAAGCAGTCGTGGAACGCTCCGGCCGGCACCTGGGACCGCGAGCGGGTGAAAATGACCGCCGCGGACCTGAACAAGGACGGCCGCGCCGACCTGGCCCTCACCTACGGGCACGCCGACGGCGCGTTCGACCTCCGGGTCTTCCACGCCCGTGCCGACGGAGGCTTCGACAGCTTCGTCACGCCGTGGTCCCGCCCCGCCGGCCACTGGGTGGCGGCGAACACCGGCAACCTGGTGCCCGGAGACGTGAACGGAGACGGCCGGGCGGACATCACCCTCTCGTACAACTACGGGACCGGGGAGACCAGGGTCTTCACCTTCCACGGGAACGAGACAGGGACCGTCGACTCGCCCGTTCCCTCCTGGTACGCACGTCCGGGAACCTGGTGACGCCCTCGGCGTCCCGCGCGGTGACGGGTGCTGAACCCGCACCGCACTCCGGGGCGCGGGGGTCGATCCGGCCCCGGTAGCGCCCCGCCGGACGCAGGCCGATGCTGTCGGCCGGTGCGCGCCCGTGTGTGACGTCGGCTCCCACGACCTGATCGCGGTCGTGGGAGCCGACGTCGTCGCAGGAGGACGACGGTGATGTGGTCGCTGCTGACGGTGCGGGGGCCTGGCGGGACCTCGGCGGAGGCACCGACCTGCCGGAATTCCGTCACGCCGGGGTGCGGACGCCTCGCCTGTCGACGGCGAGGCGAGGCGCCCCGGGCCCAGGAGGAGCGACCGGCCGCCGGCGGCCGCGCCCCCCGACAGGCGGCGAGTGCCGCCGGGCTCAGGTGTCGGAGTAGCTGAAGTCGCCCACGGTCCACGCGCCGATGTCCGCGATCGCCACGCGGTACATGCCGCCGGTCTCCGGGATGCCCACCGTGCCCTGGAGGATGCGGGCGACGTGGAAGTGGAGGTGGGTCGGCGGGCCGTCGTGCGGGGCGGCGGAGTCGAAGACGCCGGCGAACTCGCCCAGGCGTTGCGAGTCGGCGAGGACCTCCGACACCCGCCGGCGCCACACGGCCTCGGGCGCCAGCCGGCCGGTGACGACGGCACCGTGGGTGACCACGGTCAGGGACATCTGGTTGCTGTGTCCGGTCTCGACCCTGGCGGCGATGTCGACGAGCAGCTCATCGGGTTTGGCCATGGGGCAGATCCTATGCACCCGGCCCCGGCCGGTGCGCCGGGGGCACGGAAGTGCCACGGGGCGCAGGCCGGTTCCGTACGGGTCTGCCCGTACGGAACCGGCCTGCGCGCGCCGGTCCGCCGCCGCTACAACACCAGGGAGAGCAGCAGGACGAAGACGATGCCGACGACCGAGATGATCGTCTCCATCACCGACCAGGTCTTGATCGTCTGGCCGACGCTCATGCCGAAGTACTCCTTCACCAGCCAGAAGCCGGCGTCGTTGACGTGGCTGAAGAAGAGCGAGCCGGCGCCGATGGCGAGCACCAGCAGGGCGGCGTGCGAGGTGGACATGTCGGCCGCCAGCGGGGCGACGAGTCCGGCGGCGGAGATCGTCGCCACGGTCGCGGAGCCGGTGGCGAGCCGGATCGCGACGGCGATCAGCCAGGCGAGCAGCAGCGTCGGGATGGCCCAGTTCTCGGAGAAGTCGAGGATCATCTGGCCGACGCCGATGTCGATCAGGGTCTGCTTGAAGCCGCCGCCGGCGCCGACGATGAGCAGCACGCCCGCGATCGGGGCGAGCGACTTCTCGACCGTGGTGGAGAGGCGCTCCTTGGTGAACCCGGCGGCACGGCCGAGGGTGAACAGGCCCACGAGAACGGCGGCGAGCAGAGCGATCAGGGGCGAGCCGATGACGTCGGTGACGCGCTGGACGCCGTTCTCCGGGTCGTCCACGACGATGTCGACGAGGGCCTTGGCCATCATCAGGACGACCGGTAGCAGCACGGTGGCGACGGTCGCGCCGAAGCTCGGGCGCTTCTCCAGGTCGTCGGAGGCGCGCTGGGGGATCATCTTCTCCGGTGCCGGGATGTCGACCCAGCGGGCGGCGTACTTGGAGAAGACCGGGCCGGCGATGATCACCGTGGGCACGGCGACGACGAGGCCGAGGGCCAGGGTGACGCCGAGGTTGGCGCCGATGGCGTCGATGGCGACCAGCGGGCCGGGGTGCGGCGGGATGAGGCCGTGCATCACGGAGAGGCCGGCGAGCGCGGGGATGCCGATGCGCATCAGCGAGTAGTTGCCGCGCTTGGCGACCATCAGCACGACCGGGATCAGCAGGACGATGCCGACCTCGAAGAAGAGCGGCAGCCCGATGATCGAGGCGATGAGCACCATCGCCCACGGCATGGCCCGGCCGCTGGCCTTGGCGAGGATCGTGTCGACGATCTGGTCGGCGCCGCCCGAGTCGGCGAGCAGCTTGCCGAGGATCGCTCCGAGGGCGATCAGGACGCCCACACCGGCGACGGTGGAGCCGAGTCCCGCGGTGAACGAGGTGATCGCCTCGTCGAGCGGGGCTCCCGCGAACGCGCCGAGCGCGAGCGAGCCGATGGTGAGGGCGAGGAAGGCGTGCAGCTTGAACTTGGTGATGAGCACGACGATGACGGCGATGCCCGCCAGCACGGCGATGCCCAACTGCGCGTTGCCGGCCGAGGTGATCGGCTCGACGGCGTCCGCTGCCAGCGTCTCGACGCTGAGACTGGTCACGGTGGGTCCTTAGTCTTCGGGGAGTTCTTCGAGCCCGCGCAGCGCGGCGACGGCCCGTCGGGTGATCTCTTCGGGGGTGCCGGACACGTCGACGGCGACGCCCGCCTCGTCCTCCTCCAGCGGCTGGAGGGTGGCGAACTGGGAGTCCAGCAGCGCGGTGGGCATGAAGTGGCCCTTGCGCCCCGTCATCCGCTGCTCGATGAGCTCGCGGCTGCCGGTGAGGTGGAGGAAGACGGCGTCGGGCGCGGACGCCCGCAGGCGGTCGCGGTACTCGCGCTTGAGCGCCGAGCTGGAGACGACTCCGCCCCGGCCCGCCCTGCCGTGCGCCCATGAGCCGATCGCGTCGAGCCAGGGGCGGCGGTCGTCGTCGTCCAGCGGGGTGCCGGCCGTCATCTTGGCGATGTTGGCCGGGGGATGGAAGTCGTCGCCCTCGGCGTAGGGAACGCCCAGTGCGGCGGCGAGCAGGGGGCCGACCGTGGTCTTGCCGGTTCCTGCCACGCCCATCACCACAACGACGTGGGGGGTGCTCATCACGTGCCTCGCTGTCCGTCTCCGTCGACTCACGACATCGGTCCGTCGCGCTACTGAAACCCATTAGGTACGACTTATTCAAGAGGTTGAGACATAAACGTCATACTTTTTGTTCCCGGGGTCCGGTGCCGGGGCGGCGGGTCCGGCACCGGACCCGGCACCCGGCCTCCGGCACCGGGGCGGCGGACCCGAGCCGCCGTGCGTCCCGGCGGGCCCGTCCGCGCCCGGGCCGTGCGGTCCCGCGACCCCCGCCCCCGCGCCTTCCCCGTGGCGTCCGGGTGATCCCCGCCCCGTACCCTTTGTCCATGACCACAGATGGCCGAGGGCTCCACACCCGCGTGCTCGACACCCTCGGTCTCGCGATCACCGCGGGTGAGTATCCGCAGGGCAGCGTGCTGCGCACCGACGAGGTCGCCCAGCGGTTCGACGTCTCGCGCACCGTGGTGCGCGAAGTGGTCCGGGTGCTGGAGTCCATGCACCTCGTGCAGTCCCGCCGCCGCGTCGGGGTGACCGTGCGTCCCACCGAGGAGTGGAACGTCTACGACCCGCGCGTCATCCGGTGGCGCCTCGCGGGTGCGGACCGCCCCCGGCAGCTGCGCTCGCTGACCGTGCTGCGGTCCGCCATCGAGCCGGTGGCCGCCTCGCTCGCCGCCGTGCGGGCCACCCCCGAACAGTGCGCCGCCCTCACCGAGTGCGCGCTCGGCATGGTCGCCACCTCGCGCGGCCAGCAGCTGGAGGGGTATCTGGAGCACGACATCGCCTTCCACCGCATCGTGCTCAACGCTTCCGGCAACGAGATGTTCGCCCGGCTCGGCGACGTCGTCGCCGAGGTGCTCGCCGGCCGCACCCACCACCACGTGATGTTCGAGGACCCCGACCCGGCCGCCGTCACCCTCCATGTGCAGGTGGCCGAAGCCGTTCGCGAAGGCGACGCCGCACGGGCCGAGCAGCTCACCCGGGAGATCGCCGTGGGCGCCCTCGAAGAGCTGGACGTGCTCGCCCCCTGAGAGCGTGCGGGCAGTCGCCGCACGATGTTCGACCTTTCAACATTCTGCTGAAACCTCTGGACTACCTCAGATGTCTGTCTGAGTGAGGCTGGTCACTGCCAAAATCCCAGGGTTGCCTCGACGATGAGGCCCGGGCGCACGCGCCCGTGGCCGCACCGTGGTGACCACCCCCTCACCGCCGGGCAGGCCGCCGGCGGACGGCCGGGTACCGCACATCCCCCCTCACGAAGGCGAACATCCCTCTATGAGCGACCGCACCATGGCTGCGGCCGGCACCACTGCCGCCACCACGGGCACCCCCCACGCCGACGCCGGAGACGCCGGGTACCGCAAGGACCTCAAGGCGCGGCACATCAACATGATCGCCATCGGCGGTGCCATCGGCACCGGGCTCTTCCTCGGGGCGGGCGGCCGCATGGCCGAGGCCGGCCCCTCGCTGTTCATCGCGTACGCGGTCTGCGGCGTCTTCGCCTTCTTCGTGGTCCGCGCCCTCGGCGAGCTGGTCCTCTACCGCCCCTCCTCCGGCGCGTTCGTCAGCTACGCCCGTGAGTTCATGGGGGAGAAGGGCGCCTACACCGCCGGCTGGCTCTACTTCCTCAACTGGTCGACCACCGCCATCGCCGACATCACCGCCGCCGCGACCTACGCCCACTTCTGGGCCATGTTCAGCGACGTCCCGCAGTGGGTGCTCGCGCTGATCGCGCTCGCCGTGGTCCTGGCGGCCAACCTCATCTCGGTGAAGTACTTCGGCGAGATGGAGTTCTGGTTCGCGATCGTCAAGGTGGCGGCCCTGGTCGTCTTCATGCTGATCGGCATCTTCCTGATCGCCACCTCCCACGACATCGGCGGCCACACCCCGGGCCTCGCCACCATCGGCGACAACGGCGGCATCTTCCCCAGCGGCGTGCTGCCGATGCTGCTGCTGATCCAGGGCGTCGTCTTCGCGTACGCCTCCGTCGAGCTGTGCGGCGTCGCCGCCGGCGAGACCGAGAACCCCGAGAAGATCATGCCGAAGGCGATCAACTCCATCATGTGGCGCGTCGGCCTCTTCTACGTCGGCTCGGTGGTCCTCCTCGCCCTGCTGCTCCCGTACACCGCGTACACCGGCGACGAGAGCCCCTTCGTCACGGTCTTCGACAAGCTCGGCATCCCGGGCGCCGCCGGCGTGATGAACCTCGTCGTCCTGACCGCCGCGCTCTCCAGCCTGAACTCCGGGCTCTACTCGACCGGCCGCATCCTGCGCTCCATGTCCGTCGCGGGCTCCGCGCCCCGGTTCACCGGCGTGATGAACAAGGGCGGCGTCCCCTACGGCGGCATCCTGCTGACCGCCGCCTTCGGCGTGCTGGGTGTCGTGCTCAACTACGTCATGCCGGGCGAGGCCTTCGAGCTGGTCCTCAACTTCGCCTCGGTCGGCATCATCGGCACCTGGTCGATGATCATGGTCTGCTCGCTGCTCTTCTGGAACCGCTCGCAGGACGGCCGGGTCACCCGCCCGGGATACCGGCTGCCCTGGGCCCCGTACACGCAGATCGTGACGCTGCTCTTCCTCGGCTCCGTGCTCGTCCTGATGTGGATGGACGGCGGCATCGGCCGCACCACCGTCAACTGCCTGCCGCTCATCGCCGCGGCGCTCGTCGGCGGCTGGTTCCTGGTGCGCGGGCGCGTCCGCGACGTCGCCGCCGGCCGCACGGAGTCCTGACCGTACGCCCCCCGAGCCCCCCACGGCCCCCCACCCGGAGCCCCGCGGATCCCTGCGACCCGCGGGGCTCCGGCCTTTTCCGTGCCGCGCGGCACGAGCCCTGAACAGGCCATAGTGTGGAGCCACATCACGTGTGACGAAGGGCAGGTTCTGCGATGCCGCAGCAGGTGAACGGTGTGATCGCACCCGGAAGGAACGAGCCGGTACGGGTGGAGACCATCACCATCCCCGACCCCGGACCGGGGGAGGCGGTGGTGGCCGTCCAGGCGTGCGGCGTATGCCACACCGACCTGCACTACAAGCAGGGCGGGATCAACGACGAGTTCCCCTTCCTCCTCGGCCACGAGGCGGCCGGCGTCGTGGAGTCCGTCGGCGAGGGCGTCACCGAGGTCGCCCCCGGCGACTTCGTGATTCTCAACTGGCGTGCCGTCTGCGGCCGCTGCCGCGCCTGCCGCCGCGGACGTCCCTGGTACTGCTTCGACACCCACAACGCCAAGCAGAAGATGACCCTCGCCGACGGCACCGAGCTGTCGCCCGCCCTCGGCATCGGCGCCTTCGCCGAGAAGACCCTCGTCGCCGCCGGCCAGTGCACCAAGGTCGATCCGGCCGTCTCCCCGGCCGTCGCCGGCCTGCTCGGCTGCGGCGTCATGGCCGGCATCGGGGCCGCCGTCAACACCGGCGAGGTCGGCCGCGGCGACACCGTCGCCGTCATCGGCTGCGGCGGCGTCGGCGACGCGGCCGTCGTGGGCGCCCGCCTCGCCGGCGCCGCGAAGATCATCGCCGTCGACATCGACGACCGCAAGCTGGAGACCGCCCGTGCCATGGGCGCCACCCACACCGTCAACTCCCGCTCCACCGACGCCGTCGAGGCCGTGCGCGAGCTCACCGACGGCTTCGGCGCCGACGTCGTCATCGAGGCCGTCGGCCGCCCCGAGACGTACGCCCAGGCCTTCTACGCCCGCGACCTCGCCGGCACCGTGGTCCTCGTGGGCGTGCCCACCCCCGACATGAAGCTGGAACTGCCCCTGCTGGACGTCTTCGGCCGCGGCGGCTCCCTGAAGTCCTCCTGGTACGGCGACTGCCTGCCCTCCCGGGACTTCCCGATGCTGATCGACCTGCACCAGCAGGGCCGCATCGACCTCGGTGCCTTCGTCACCGAGACCATCGGCCTCGGCGACGTCGAGAAGGCGTTCGCGCGCATGCACGAGGGCGACGTGCTGCGTTCGGTGGTGGTCCTGTGACCGCCCGCGTCGACCACCTGGTCACCTCCGGCACCTTCTCCCTCGACGGCGGCACCTGGGACGTCGACAACAACGTCTGGATCGTCGGCGACGACACCGAGGCGATCGTCGTCGACGCCGCCCACGACGCCGACGCGATCCTCGCCGCCCTCGGCGGCCGCACCCTGCGTGCGATCGTCTGCACCCACGCGCACAACGACCACATCGACGCCGCCCCGGCCCTCGCCGCGGCGACCGGCGCCCCCGTCCTGCTCCACCCGGACGACCTGCCGCTGTGGAAGCAGACCCACCCCGACCGGGCACCCGACGGCGAACTGGCCGACGGGCAGACGATCACCGTCGCCGGCACCTCGCTGACCGTCCTGCACACCCCCGGCCACGCCCCCGGAGCCGTCTGCCTCCACGCCCCGGAGCTCAGCACCGTCTTCACCGGCGACACCCTCTTCCAGGGCGGGCCCGGCGCGACCGGACGCTCCTTCTCCCACTTCCCGACGATCATCGACTCGATCCGCGACCGGCTCCTCGGCCTGCCGCCCGAGACCGTCGTGCGCACCGGCCACGGGGACTCCACCACCGTCGGCGCGGAGGCACCGCACCTCCAGGAGTGGGTCGACCGCGGTCACTGAGCAGGGCCGGCGTCCGGCGCACGCCGCGCGGTGCGCGCCGGACGACCCCGCCCTCCGGCGCACGCCGGTCGACGCCCACCGGACGTGGTGCGCCGGCAGGCGTGCGGCGCGCGCTGTGACCGGACGGTGCGCGCCCCCGGCGACCCGGCGGCGCGCGTCAGACCGGGCCCAGCTCGCGCCGGCTGGTGAACCGGCGCTCCTCCCCGGTGACGGGGTCGGTGAACTCCAGACTCCGCGCCAGCAGTTGCAGCGGACGCCCGAAGTCCTCCGGCCCCTCGTCCCGCACCACGGGGTACAGCGGGTCGCCCAGGATCGGCAGCCCCAGCGCGTTCATGTGCACCCGCAGCTGATGGGTCCGCCCGGTACGCGGCAGCAGCCGGTACCGGCCGACCCCCTCCCGCACCCCGGTCAGCTCCACCCGGCTCTCCGCGTTCGGCTCGCCCGGCTCCTCGTACGCGGCGAGCACACCCCGCTCCTTGACGATCCGGCTGCGCACGGTGCGCGGCAGCGCCACCGCGGGGTCGTGGACGGCGAGCGCCTCGTACTCCTTGCGCACCGCGCGGTCGCGGAACATCGTCTGGTACGCCCCCCGGTCCGCGGGCCGCACCACGAAGAGCACCAGCCCCGCCGTGAGCCGGTCCAGCCGGTGCGCCGGCTGGAGCCGGGGCAGACCCAGGTCCCGCCGCAGCCGTGCCAGCGCGGTGTCGGTGACATGGCTGCCGCGCGGCATGGTGGCCAGGAAGTGCGGCTTGTCCGCGACCAGCAGCCGCTCGTCGCGGAACACGATCCCGATGCCGAACGGCACCGGGACCTCCGGCGGCAGATCCCGGTGGAACCAGAGAGTCCGTCCCGCGGTGTACGGCTCGGCGCCGCCGACGGGCCCGTCCTGGTCGACGAAGCGCCCCTCGATGAGCATCGCGTCCACCCGTTCCGTCCCGATCGCGCGGCCGTAGCGCGCCACCAGGTGGTCGCGCAGGGTCGGCCACTCGCCCGACGGGTCCTCGGGGAGCCGGACCCGCACCGGGTCGATGCCGTCCCGCTGGGGCAGCGGCGCCGGGGCGGTGTGTCGTCGTCTCACCGGGGGGACTCTACGTCCCCGCCGGGCGGCCGCCGGGTCCCGTCGCCGGCCACGCCGCCCCCGCTCAGGCCGCCCCGCTCCGGCGGCGGGTCCGCGGCGTCCGCCGCCGCCCGGGGACGGCGGAGGCCGCGTCCTCCGCCCCGCAGCGGGCGGAGGACGCGGCCTGGTGTGCGGGCTGCCGGATCAGCCGGCGCGGGTCGGCGTCAGTCGACGTAGGTGATGTCCGACTCGCGGTAGAGGCAGTTGGTGCTGTCGGGGCCGCTCCCGATCTTGCTGGGCTCACCGCTGGTGGTGCCCTTGTACTTGGTGCAGATCTCGATGTCCCGGCCGGCGTCGTCGTAGACGGTGACCGCGCTCATCCGCGCGGTGTCGCCGTAGTTGGTGTTGATGCCGACGAGCGAGTCGGCCGGGGCCGTCAGCCAGATGTTCTGGAGCTGGATGTGGCGGCCGTACTGGGTCGAGCAGTTGCCGCAGGAGCGGACCAGCTTGCCGATGTCGTCGGCCTGGAAGTTCTTGACGACCAGGGTGCCGGCGCCGTTGTGCTGGAACACCTTGTCGGAGGCGAGCTTGGCGCCGCCGCCGTCGATCGTGCGCACCAGCGAGGCGGAGCTGCCGCGGAAGGTGGCCGCGTCCTCGCCCACGTCCTCCCACCAGACGTTCTTGAGCGTGCAGGTGCCCTTGCAGTGGACGCCGTCCGCGGCGGGCGAGCCGAGGATCACGTTCTGCAGGGTGGCCCCGTCGGCCAGTTCGAACAGCGCGGGCAGGTCCTCGCTCTGACCGTCGTCACCGAGGTCACCGGTGCCGTAGTAGCGCTTCATGCCGCCGTCGAGGGTGCCGGAGACGGCGATGGTCGAGCCCACGGCCTGCTGCCCGTTGGCCGACGGCCACGCGGGCCGGTCGCCCGGGTTCGTCGGCGGGGGAGTGGTGGGCGGAGGAGTGGTCGGCGGGGGAGTGGTGGGCGGCGGGGTGGAGCCGGCGGGGGTGAAGGTCCAGTGCTTGCTCTTCACCGAGTCGCAGGAGTTCTGCTGGACCAGGGCGCCCGAGGCCGTCGAGCTGTCCTTGACGTTGAGGCACTTGCCCCCGTTGCCGTTGACGACCTGGAAGCCGCTGCCGGTCTCGGTCAGCTTCCACACCTGGCTCGCGGCGCCGGAGCAGGACTGCTGCTCGACGGGCTTGCCCGCGCTGGTGGAGGCGTCGCGGACGCCGGCGCACCTGCCGCTGTGGGAGGCCGTCAGCGTGTAGCCGCCGCCGGACGCGGCGAGCGTCCAGGTCTGCCCTGCCGTGCCGGTGCACGACGACTGCGCGAGCTGGA
This sequence comes from Streptomyces genisteinicus, assembly GCF_014489615.1. Classification (GTDB taxonomy): domain Bacteria; phylum Actinomycetota; class Actinomycetes; order Streptomycetales; family Streptomycetaceae; genus Streptomyces; species Streptomyces genisteinicus. The sequence goes on along the minus strand of NZ_CP060825.1, from coordinate 1,296,392 downwards.
CTCCGGTTCCGGTGGAGGCGCCCGGCACCTGGAGACAGAGTCCGCTGCCGGCGTTCTTCAGCGTGTACGAGCCCGGTGCGGGGGCCGCCGACGCCGAGGTGGCGGTGGCGATCGCGGCGATGCCCACCGCGATGACCGAACCTGCTGTGGCGAAAACGGCCGCTGTGCGGCCCCTCGCCCTTCTGACATGCTTGTTCTTGGTGCGCACAAGGATTCCTTTCCTCGCCTGCGATCCAGGGCAGACGTCGGCGGGGGTGCTGGTGCGGTGCGGTGGCGGTGCCGCAGCCCAACGCGCGAGGAACCATGGTTCTGGACTGCGTTCTCATATATGAACATCGCAGAACGTAGAGCCACCACGATCCCGGGTCAAGGGCCGCGGCAGAGGTGCGGGAAGAAATCCCCGCGGAACGAAAAATCCCCACAGCCGAAGCTGTGGGGATCTCTGTGGTGTCCGAGGGGGGACTTGAACCCCCACGCCCGATAAAGGGCACTAGCACCTCAAGCTAGCGCGTCTGCCATTCCGCCACCCGGACAAGGTGTCTGTCTCGCGGCCCCGGGCCGTTCCGACGTGGAAAACCATAGCAAACAATCGGCCCTGCCCGATCACACCCCCGGCCGCCGTGAACACCGTGCGACGACCGGGAGCCGCCCTTGGGGAACCGGCGGCGATGGCGAGAGGATGAAGGCAGGACCACCAGCAGCGACATCGGGAGGAATCAGCGTGAGCGAGTCCAATGCGGCCCGGACCGTCTCGGGGGAGGACGAGGTCGTCGACCTCTGCAGCGAGCTGATCCGGATCGACACCAGCAACTACGGCGACCACTCCGGCCCCGGCGAGCGCGCCGCCGCCGAGTACGTGGCCGCGAAACTCGCCGAGGTGGGCCTCGAACCCCGGATCATCGAGTCCCACAAGGGACGGGCCTCCACCGTGGCGCGGATCGAGGGGGAGGACCCCTCCCGGCCCGCGCTCCTCATCCACGGGCACACGGACGTCGTCCCGGCCAACGCCGAGGACTGGACCCACCACCCGTTCTCCGGCGAGATCGCCGACGGCTGCGTGTGGGGCCGCGGCGCCGTCGACATGAAGGACATGGACGCGATGACCCTCGCGGTCGTCCGCGACCGGCTGCGCAGCGGCCGCAAGCCCCCGCGCGACATCGTCCTCGCCTTCCTCGCGGACGAGGAGGCGGGCGGCACCTACGGCGCCCGGTACCTGGTCGACAAGCACCCCGACCTGTTCGAGGGCGTGACCGAGGCGATCGGCGAGGTCGGCGGGTTCTCCTTCACCGTCAACGAGAACCTGCGCCTGTACCTCGTCGAGACCGCCCAGAAGGGCATGCACTGGATGCGGCTGACGGTCGAGGGCACCGCCGGCCACGGTTCGATGACCAACAACGACAACGCGATCACCGAGCTCTGCGAGGCCGTCGGCCGGCTCGGCCGCCACACCTGGCCGGTCCGGGTCACCAAGACGGTCCGCTCGTTCCTCGACGAGCTCTCCGACGCGCTCGGGACCCCCCTCGACCCCGAGGACATGGACGCCACCCTCGCCAAGCTCGGCGGCATCGCCAAGATGGTCGGCGCGACCCTGCGCAACTCCGCCGCCCCCACCATGCTCGGCGCGGGATACAAGGTGAACGTCATCCCCGGCCAGGCGACCGCCCACGTCGACGGGCGCTTCCTCCCCGGCTACGAGCAGGAGTTCCTGGCCGATCTCGACCGGCTCCTCGGCCCCCGGGTGAAGCGCGAGGACGTCCACGGCGACAAGGCGCTGGAGACCAGCTTCGACGGCGCGCTCGTCGACGCCATGCAGAGCGCGCTCAAGGCCGAGGACCCCATCGCCCGCGCCGTCCCGTACATGCTCTCCGGCGGCACCGACGCCAAGTCCTTCGACGACCTCGGCATCCGCTGCTTCGGCTTCGCACCGCTCAAGCTCCCCCCGGAGCTGGACTTCGCCGGCATGTTCCACGGCGTGGACGAGCGGGTTCCGGTCGACGGGCTGACCTTCGGAGTGCGGGTCCTCGACCGGTTCATCGACCAGTGCTGACCCGCCGGGCGCCGGGGAACGGCCCAGCCGCCGCCAATCGACCGTCTGTCCCCGGCCCACCGGAAAGAGTGAATGGGGGTTTCGCCTCGTAGCCCCCGTGCGCCCTCCTCGTTACAGGTGGTGCGGTCCGCGGCTGGGACCGCTTGTGCCAACTAGGAGGAATAATGATCAAGAAGGTCGTCGCTGCTGCGGCTGCCACCGGTGGTCTGGTGCTCGCTGGCGCGGGTGTGGCCATGGCCGACGCCGGTGCCCAGGGTGCCGCTGTCGGTTCCCCCGGCGTGCTCTCGGGCAACGTCGTCCAGGCGCCGATCCACATCCCGGTGAACGTGTGCGGCAACACGGTCAACGTGATCGGCCTGCTGAACCCCGCCTTCGGCAACACCTGCGTCAACGCCTGACGTTCATGTGACGTGGTGATCCGGCCCCCAGGGGCCGGGTCCGAATCCGGGCGGTTCCGGAGTGCGTGCCATGCACTCCGGGGCCGCCCGGTTCTTCCTTTCCCCGGGCAGTGGGCCGGGGCAACAAGACAGCTGGAAGGCAGGGCATCACACATGCGACAGGTCACACGGAAGGGCCTGATCTCCGTTGCGGCGGCGGGCGGGGTCATCGCGCTCGGCGGGGGGTACGCGCAGGCGGACTCGGTGGCCGCGGGCGGGGCGTCGAACTCACCGGGCGTACTCTCCGGCAACTCGGTCCAGGCTCCCGTCCACGTCCCCGTGAACGCCTGCGGCAACACCGTGGACGTCGTGGGGCTCCTCAACCCGGCCATGGGCAACTCGTGCGCCAATGTGTCCGGGTCCGGCGGAGGTTCACAGGCCGGCGGCGGCTCGCAGGGCGGCGGCAGCCACGGCGGTGGTTCGCAGGCCGGCGGCGGCAGCCACGGCGGTGGCTCCCAGGGGGGCGGCAGCCACAGCGGCGGCGGCGCGCACGCCGGGGGCGGCACCAGCAACTCACCCGGCGTCGGCTCCGGCAACAACGTGCAGGCGCCGATCGACGTGCCGGTCAACGCCTGCGGCAACAGCATCACCATCGGCGGGCTGCTCAACCCGTCGTTCGGCAACGACTGCGCCAACGCCCCCGAGGTCCCCCGGACCCCGGAGACCCCGGAGACCCCTGAGCAGCCGCAGACTCCCGAGACGCCGCACACCCCGCGTCCCTCGCAGGAGCCGAACACCCCCGGTGCGCAGACGCTCACGCCGCCCAAGGGCGACGAGCAGCTCGCGGAGACCGGTATGGGCGCGCTCGACATCCTCGCCCCGGCGGGCGCGGGCCTGCTGCTGGCCGGCGCGGTCCTCTACCGCCGCTCCCGCGCAGCCGCGTAGGCACCGGCGCACACCCCTCGGAGGCGTGCGTACGCCGGGGTGCGGGCCCTCGTCCGAGGGCCCGCACCCCGGCGGTCCGCGGTCACCAGGTGGCGCGTACCTGGCGGATGATCCGCCGGCGCAGGCGCACCCGGCGGCTTCCGTCCCGGTGCAGCGTCAGTCGGTCCAACTCCCAGTGTCCGTACTCGGCGTGGTCGGTCAGCAGTCGTGTCGCCTCCCTGCGGGAGACCCCGCGTGGCACGTACACGTCGACGAATTCGTATTCCGGCATCGCATCTATTGTGCGGGCACCCGCCCGGTACGGATAGCGTCTGCACTATGTCTGATGCTGCGCAGCCCACCGCTGCCGAGGTACGTGCCGCCGCCGAGGCGGTCAAAGCCGCTTTGGACCGTCACCTCGAGGCGGTCGAGAACCGCTCGGGCGAGGACGACCCGGCCGTCTACGAGGCCTTCAACGCCCTCGCGACGGCGGCCGAGGCCTATGACGAGAGGCTCTACGACGCCTACGACGAGGTGACACCCTTCGAGATTCCGGGTGCCGACGACTCCCTGCCGCCCTACGCGGGCCCCGAGGAGCCGAACGCGCTGAGCGTGCTGATCCGGCGCGACTACGCGGTGGTCGAGCCGCAACGGCTGCTCGCCCAGACCCAGCGCATCGCCGACCTCGAACGGGGCGCGCTGGAGCGCCCGGGGAGTGCGCCGGTGGTGGGCGCCAGCGTCCACGCGGCGCTCGGCGTGCTGTTCGGGGAGTTCGAACCGGACGAAATCGCCTCCCGGCACAAGGAGTTCGGCCTGGAGGAGGGCGATTCGACGCTCTGGGTGGCCGCCGCCGACGAGCTGCCCGAGCCGGGGGAGTGGCTGAGCACCCCGTTCGACCAGGCCGATCCCCAGCGCGTGGTCTGCCGGTTCGACGTCAGCTCCGTCTTCGACGAGGACGATCTCGGAGACTTCGAGGACGGCGGCGAACTCGACGACTGACCGGAGCGTGAGCCCCCCTCGCCGGGAGTGACGGCGAGGGGGCGGCACCGCCGCACCGCGGCGACGGGACCGGGCCCCGGGACGGCGTCGTGCCGGCCCCGGGGCCGACCCGTCCCGGGAGCCGGGCCGCGCGGTCACTCCGAGGTGGCCGGCAGCCCTTCCAGCAGTCCGCGCAGCCTGGTGGTGCGCGGCTCGCCCGGCACCGAGGCCACGGCACGGGCGAGGGCCTGGTCCACCCCGTGGACCACCGAGACGTGCCGCTCGCCCCGGCCGAACGCCGTGTACACCCAGGGCCTGCTCAACCCCTCCGCCGCGTCGCCCGGCAGCACCACGACCACGGCGGGCCAGCGCGTCCCGGCGGCCTGATGGGCCGTCATCGCCCAGCCGTGCCGGACCGCCGACTCCACCCGCGCCCGGGGGACCAGCGCCCGCGTCCCGTCGCAGTCCAGGTGCAGGCCGTCGGCGTCCGCCGACACCACGGTGCCCGCCACCGTCCGGCCCGGCCCCTGCGCCCAGGCGACCCGGTCGCCCGGATCGAAGCCGCCGAAGCGGCCGGGACCGGGGTTGAGCCGTTGCTTCAGCGCCGTGTTGAGCGCCCGGGTGCCCGCGGAGCCGCCGTGGCCCACGGTGATCACCTGCGTCTGCCCGGCCGGTACGCCGATGGCCCGGGGCACCGAGTCCGCGACGAGCTGGACCGTGCGGTGCACCGCCTCCCCGGCGTCCCGCACCGGCACGATCACGATCTCCCTGCCGGGCGCGTCGACCTGGTTCAGTTCCCCGACGCCGATCCCGGACACCAGCTCGCCCAGCGGACCCGGGTCCGGCGTCCGGGAGGCGACCCGCGGGCACACCCGGGCCGCGATCAGGTCCCCGAGGACCTGTCCGGCACCCGCGGACGGCAGCACTCCCGGATCGCCGCCCAGCACCAGCCGTCCGCCGTCCGGCATCGACTCCACCAGCACGGCCGCCGTCTCCACGTCGAGCTGCGGCGCGTCCAGCACCACGAGCAGGTCCAGGGCGAAGGCCCCGTCCTCGTCCCGGGCCACGCCCGCCGAGCCGTCCAGCAGCGCCGCGACCGTGACGGCGCCCGCCTCCGGACCGAGCCTGCGCACCGCGTCCCCGCCGTGCACGGCCACGAGGGCGCGCAGACCGCGCTCCCGGGCGCCGGCCGCCAGGGCCACCGGCTCGGCCCGTGCCGCCTCGCCGCCGGTGTGCACCACGACGCCGTGGCCGCCGGCCGCCCGCACCAGCTCGGCGCCCTCCCACTCGACGGCCGCGCAGGTCCGGATCAGCCGCGCCAGACCGTCCGCGAGGCTCTCCTCGGCCATCGCGTACCGGTCGAGCCCCAGCAGCACCGTCACCGGGCCGGACTCCTCCCCGGCGCCCTCCCCGGGCTCCGCGTCCGCCCCGGGTTCCGCGCCTTCCGCGGCATCGTCCAGGCCCTCCTGGAAGACGAGGGCGACACCCGCCTCGACGGCCTGCTGCACCGCCGTGTCCGGGTCGGGCACCTGCCGTGCGGCCAGCGCCGCGCGCACCTCGGAGGCGTGCTGCGCGGTGTGGCCCCTGAGCGCGGCCTGCTCCAGCACCCAGCCCACCAGTGCCGCCGCCCGCCGCTCGTCGTCGGGCCGGCACTCCGGCCCGAGCACCGCCCGCGCGAACCCGTCCGCCTGCTCGGGCCGCACCCCGGACACCAGGAGGAGCTGCCACGGGTCCTCGGCGAGCCGGTCCCCGGCCCCCTCCCCGAGCGCCTCGACGACGGGTCCCGCCAGCGTCTGCGGGGCGCCGCCCCGCCCGAGCACCGCCCGTACCGCGTCCAGCGTCTCCGGCGCCGCTTCCCGGACGGGAGCGGGGGCCGCCGCGGTCCGCACCGGGGCGGGCGCGGGGGCCGGGTCCGGCCGGCGGGGCACGGCCGGTGCCTCGTCGTAGTACGCGGCCGCCTTCGCGCCGCCCTCGACGGCCCGCACGGCCGCCAGCAGGTCCGCGGCCTTCCCGCTGAGGCCCGCCCCGCTCGCGACGGGCCCGCCCCGCTCGGCCCTGCGCTGCTCGATCCGGGCCCGCAGCTCCCGCTGCGCCGCGAGCTCGGCCTCCGCCTCGCTGACCGCGGGCGCCTGCGCGTCCCCCTCGCCACCGGCCCGCTCGGTCCCGTCGGCCGCTCCCCCGTCGGCCCCTTCCCCACCCGCCGCGTCGTCCGCGCGCTCGGCGTCCGCCGTGTCGTCGCCGGTCTGCCCTGCCCGAGCGGCTCCGGGCTCGCCCGGCCCGCCGGCACCGGCCTCCGCGCCGGCACCGTCCGCATCCGGTCCGGTGGCCGCCGTGTCGCCGTCGCCCTCGCCGCCGCCGTCGGTCCCGTCCCGGCCGCCCGCGTCGCCCGCGAGCGCCCCGGTCTCCGCGCCGCCCCCGGGCGCTGCCGCCCCGCCTTCCGCGTCCGCCTCCGGAGCCCCGCCCGGGGCCGAACCGCCCCCGCCGCCTTCGGCGGCCGCGGCGGCCGCCTGTGCGTCCTCGGAGGGCGGTTCGGGGGAGGGGCCGGGCTGCGGGCCCGGGGTGCGCGCGGTCACAGCGTGCTCCAGTCCTGGTCGGGATAGCGGTGCACGGGCGCCGAGACATCGTCCAGCGCCCGGCGGATCTCGTCAGGAAGACTAAGCGCCTCCACCGACAACGCGGCCATGAGCTGCTGCGCGTTGCGCGCGCCGACGATCGGGGCCACCACGCCGGGCCGGTCCCGCACCCATGCGAGCGCCACCTCCAGCGGTGTGGACGCCAGACCGTCCGCAGCCGTCGCCACGGCGTCCACGATCCGGCTCGCGTCCTCGTCCAGGTACGGCTCGACGAACGGCGCCATGTGGTCCGAGGCCCCGCGTGACCCCGTCGGAACGCCGGAGCGGTACTTGCCCGTCAGCACACCCCTCCCCAGCGGGGAGGACGGCAGCAGCCCCACCCCGAGGTCCAGCGCCGCGGGCAGCACCTCGCGCTCGACGCCCCGCTGGAGCAGGGAGTACTCCATCTGCGTGCTCGCCAGCCTGGTCCGCGTGCCCGCGGCCGCGAGCTGCCAGGTGGCGGCCTTGGCCAGCTGCCAGCCGCAGAAGTTCGACACGCCCGCGTACCGCGCCCGCCCGCTGGTGACCGCGATGTCGAGCGCCTGGAGCGTCTCCTCCAGCGGCGTGTCCGGGTCGAAGGCGTGGACCTGCCACAGGTCGACGTGGTCCGTCCCGAGCCGTGCCAGCGAGGCGTCCAGGGCCGCGAGCAGGTGCCCGCGCGAGCCGTCGAACCGCCGGTCGGGATCGCGCACGCTGCCGGCCTTGGTCGCGATCACGAGTTCCCGGCGGTGCACCAGGCGCTCCATCAGCCGGCCCAGCACGTACTCGGCCTCGCCGCCGGCGTAGACGTCGGCGGTGTCGACGAGTGTCCCGCCCGCCTCCCAGAACGCCTTCAACTGCTCGGCCGCGTCGTGCTCGTCGGTGTCCCGGCCCCAGGTGAGGGTGCCGAGCCCGATCCGGGACACGCGCAGGCCGGTACGGCCGAGATGCCTCTGCTCCATGGGCGCTGAGATTACTGGCCGGTGGCATACGCGGAGAGAGCCTGTGGACAACCTTCCCCTGCCGTTCGCGGCCGCCGGGCGCTAGAGTCGCCGGAAAGGAACGTTACTGATCAGTAAGAGGGAGCGCTCATGCGGCTCGGCATCAACCTCGGTTACTGGGGTGCGGGGATGGACGGCGACAACCTCGCCGTCGCGCAGGAGGCGGACAGGCTCGGCTACGACGTGTGCTGGGCCGCGGAGGCGTACGGCTCCGACGCGCCCACCGTGCTCAGCTGGGTCGCCGCCCAGACCGAGCGGATCGACGTCGGCTCCGCGATCCTCCAGATCCCGGCGCGCCAGCCCGCGATGACGGCGATGACGGCGGCCACCCTGGACTCGCTGTCGGGCGGCCGTTTCCGCCTGGGCCTCGGCGTGTCCGGCCCCCAGGTCTCCGAGGGCTGGTACGGCGTCAAGTTCGACAAGCCGCTCGCCCGCACCCGCGAGTACGTGGAGATCGTCCGCAAGGCGATGACCCGCGAGCGCCTGTCCTACGAGGGCGAGCACTGGACGCTGCCGCTGCCGGACGGCCCCGGCAAGCCGATCAAGCTCACCGTGCACCCGCAGCGCGAGCACATCCCCCTCTACATCGCGGCCATCGGGCCGAAGAACCTCGAACAGACCGGTGAGATCGCCGACGGCGCCCTGCTGATCTTCCCCTCCGCCGACCACCTGGAGGAGACCGCGATCCGGCACATCCGCGCGGGCCGCGAGAAGGCGGGCCTCACGATGGACGGCTTCGACGTGTGTCCGACCCTGCCGCTGGCCGTCGGCGACGACGTCGCGGGGCTCGCCGACATGTTCCGCCCCTACACCGCGCTCTACGTGGGCGGCATGGGCAGCCGCAAGCAGAACTTCTACAACCAGCTCGCCCAGCGCATGGGCTACGAGAAGGAGGCCGCCGAGATCCAGGACAAGTACCTGGCCGGCGACAAGGCGGGCGCCGCCGCGGCCGTCCCGCACCAGCTGATCGACCAGACGGCGCTGCTCGGGCCGGTGGCCCGCATCGCCGACCGGATGACGGCGTACGCGAACGCCGGGGTCACGACCCTCACCCTCGCCCCGGCCGGCTTCACCCTCGACGAGCGCCTCGCGGCCCTGCGCGCCGGCACCGAGGCGATGGAGCTCGCGGGCCTCGCCTGACGAGCGCGCCGTGGGAATGAAGCAGGGACGACTCAGGGACGACCGACCGCCGGAGAGATCCGGCGGCCGGTCGTCCCTGCCTGTCGAGCTCTGCGGCCGTGGTGGGGGCTCGGGGGTCTTCCCCGCCACGGCCGTCACCGGGTACAACGCGTGACGCGCCGGTCGGTTACTGCCCGGCCGCCACCGGACGCATCCCCCGTTCGGGTGAGCCGTTCGCCCTCCCGTGTTGCCCCGCCGGGCGTCCCGCATTGGACTGGTGGGCGGCGGAACGCCTTGTAGGAGGTGGCAGACATGCTCTCGGCACGCAGCCTGTTCCAGGAGATCATCGACAGCGACGACAGCTATCAGCTGTTCTGCTCCATCGCGGCCAGCGGCGAGGCACAGGGCGGCTGGGAGAACGCCCGCATCGCCGCCCTCGTTCCCGAGGGCATGCGAGATCTCGCCCCCAGGATCACCCGGCACGGCGCCGACGAGGACAAGCACGGGCGGATCTTCAACGGCCTGCTGCGCAAGCGGCACCTCGACCCCGTCCCGGTCCCGCCGGAGACCGACTACACGATGCTGCTCGAACGCGAGGGCATCGGCCTCGCGCACGACAAGCTGCGCGGCGACGTGCCCCTCACCGAGGAGGACATCGTCGTCTACCTGTCGCACAGCCGGGTCACCGAGCAGCGGGCCGCCGACCAGATGGAGATGCTGGTCACCTACTTCGGCGATCACCCCGAGGTCGGCAACGCGATCCGGCAGATCTCCGGCGACGAGGACAACCACCTCGCGTACTGCCACGAGGAGCTGCTCCGGCTCGCCGCCGAGGGGCACGGCCGCACCATCCAGCGGGTGCTGCGCGAGAGCGCCCTCGCCGAGATCAAGGTCTACCGCGACGTCAGCCTCGCCGTGATGAGCCACATGGGACGCCTGCTGCACTGGCCCAGGGCCAAGTCCGCCGTGCTCGCCGCGGGCATCCACGCGATGTACGCGTACGAGCGGTTCGGCGGCTGGCACCGGATGGTCTCGCTGACCATGCCCGAGCGCCGCGGCGCGCTCGACGGACCGCCCACCCCCGCGCCCGCGCTCTGACCCCCGCCTGCGCGCCGGCGTTCCGAGCACGGCCGCGGTGCCCGTCCCCGGGCACCGCGGCCGTGCTCAGAGCCAGCCGCGGTGCTTGAACAGCCGGTACAGCCCGACCACGGCACCGGCCATCAGCAGCACCACCGCCGGATAGGCCCACGCCCACCGCAGCTCCGGCATGTGCTCGAAGTTCATCCCGTACACGCCCGCGACCATGGTCGGCACGGCCGCCATCGCCGCCCAGGCGGAGATCTTGCGCATGTCGTCGTTCTGCCGCACGCCGGTCTGGGCGAGATGGGCGGCGAGGATGTCGGAGACCAGCCGGTCCAGGCCCTCCACCTGCTCGTTCGCCCGGGTCAGATGGTCGCTCACGTCCCGGAAGAACGGCTGCGAGTGCTCGTGCACGAAGGGCACGCCGGTCCCGGTGAGGCGGGCCATCGGGCCCGCCAGCGGACCGGCCGCCCGGCGGAACTCCAGCACCTGGCGCTTGAAGGTGTAGATCCGCGCTGCCATGTTCCTGGTGTCCCGCGCCCCCGGCTCGAAGACCTCCGTCTCCAGCTCCTCCAGGTCCACCTGGAGTTCGGCGGCGACCTCGATGTAGTGGTCGACCACGGCGTCGCTGATCGCGTACAGCACGGACGTCGGGCCGTGGCGCAGCACCGCGGGTTCCGCCTCCAGGCGCTGGCGCACGTCGTGCAGCGGGGCCCCCACGCCGTGGCGGACGGTCACGACGAACGAGTCCCCTATGAAGACCATCAGTTCGCCGGCCGTGACCGTGTCGCTGCGGGGTTCGTAGGCCACCGGCTTGAGCACCACGAAGAGCGAGTCGTCGTAGACCTCCAGCTTGGGCCGCTGGTGCGCCTTCAGGGCGTCCTCGACCGCGAGGGGGTGCAGCCCGAACTCCTCCGAGACGTGCGCGAACTCGTCCTCGGTCGGCTCGTGCAGCCCGATCCAGAGGAACGAGTCGCCCGAGGCCCGGGCCTCCCCCAGGGCATCGGAGAAGTCCGACGGGCCCTCGGTGCGGCGTCCGTCCCGGTAGATGGCGCAGTCCACGATCACGGCCAGCATCTTCCCTGAGGTCACGGCGCCCACACCACCCGTCACGGGCAGCGGGCGGTGCCTCACCGCCCGTGCCCGGGTCCGGACCGCCCGCGGCCGGCGGGGCCGTAGGCTTGCCGCCATGGCCACGCTGATCCTCGTACGGCACGGACGTTCCACCGCCAACACCGAGGGGGTGCTCGCCGGGTGGACCCCCGGTGTCCACCT